>CAIRHQ010000001.1 GCA_903878475.1 uncultured Bacteroidota bacterium
GCAGATTGGTTAGTTGTTGCAGGTCCTGCTGATAATTTTCGGCGCTTTGTAATCCTTCACAAGGTCCCTTGCAATTGCCCAGATGGTATTCGAGGCAGACCTTGAATTTCCCTTTTTTAATATTGTTTTCTGTGAGGTTTAGTTTGCAGGTGCGAAGCAATATATTTTGTTTGATGAAATCCAACAGCTCCCTCACTTTAACAACCGAAGTGTATGGGCCCAGGTAGGTAGATCCGTCATTGATCTTTCTGCGGGTAAAGAATACCCGTGGAAAGGGTTCTTTTTTGATCACGATATAGGGATAGGTCTTGCCGTCCTTCAGACTGATATTATACTTGGGCTGAAATTCTTTGATCAGGGTATTTTCTAACAGAAAGGCTTCGTGTTCATTGTTTACGATCGTAAATTCAATGTGGTGGATACGCTGAACCAGTTCATAGGTCTTATGCGAACTGAGGTTCTTTAGGAAATAGGAACTAACCCTCTTGCGTAGGTGCTTTGCCTTGCCTACATACAACAATTCATTGGCGGAATCATAATACTTATAAATTCCGGGTTGTGTGGGAATGGTGGCGGCAATGCGGGCAAAGGCTTCTTGTGTCATGATATCAAAAATCCCAGCTGATCTTTTCTTCTTTTTCTACCACCGAAGATCCATCGGGATTGTTTACAATGATTACTGTTTTACACCATTTATCTCCCTGCCAGGTGAGTTGCATCGTTTTGTTTTCGGATACTTGCTTCACCATATACACTCTTCTTACATTTCCGGATTTGGGGTCTACATAAACGTCCCAGTGCCTGAGGGTCATACTATCGGGCAACTCCCCAATGGGATCATATGTAAAGGTGAGTGCATCGATCGATTGGTCCATGAATTTCTTTTCTGTAAAAAGATTGATCAGGTTCACCGAATCAATTTCAGGATGCAGGAACTCATCAACTTCCTTTGTAAGGCTTTCGATCTTTAGCCAGGCAGAATCTGTATGATCGTTGATGGTTCGGTATTTCAGCGGGTTGATCCCTTTGTGCAGGATATCGTATAGCTGGCCTTTAAAATAGCTGGTAACCGGAAAAAAACTTTGCTTTTCAGGCGCAGGTTTTTCCTGTGGGGCTATTGCTTGTTCGGTGCTGGCATTATTTTTAGCACCCTGATTACAGGATTGCAGCAAAGCAACGACCAATAAGAGGGGGATCAGTTTATTCATCTTCCAAAATTAACCGGAAACGATGGTAATTCAAAAAAGAGGATAGGGTTTGAAAATGCCGGAAAGGCTAAAGCAATGGCTTTGAACCATGAGCATTAAAAATTGCAGGAAAATAGTTATGAAAATTAAAAGCTTTTAACCACGCCAACTTTCAGGCCCATATTGTAGAGCTTTTCAGTAACGGTCGATTTCTTGTTATAGGTTGAAAACAACTGGTATCTTAATTGAGGACCAACCTGTAAGGCAAATCCGCCAAGTTTATAGTTCAGATAGGTTTCGATACCTGTATTCATATTCCATCTGCGCAGCAGGGTTTGGTCAGACACATAGTTGTTGTAATCGGAAGAGATGAAATGCGTGGCACCGCCCATGATGAAACTGGGTTGAACAGAGGCGCCGGCATACCATTCCATTTTGTTATTTCCTGCGATCCTGAAGGCAAGTCCAATGGGAATCGAGAACTGGAAAGTGGTATTGTGTACAGTAACGGGATTTAGTCCGTATGAATTAGAAAGCGTGGAGGTGCGGCTCGATAAGAAAGTATGTCCGTTATTAAGGTCGTTCATCAACAGATTAGTGAGAATGGGGTGATTGGTGAGATCAGCATCCACTCCATAACTGGTATAGTTAACCTGAACACCTGCTTTTAAACGCAGGTTTTTTGCAAAGGAATAGGCAAGTCCAATACCCGCTTCAAGTCCGAGGGCAGGATGCTGGTTAATTGTTTTATCTCCTGTTGACAAAGCTTGGCCGAATGCTGCTGTAGGTATTACCGGGTTCATATCATTACCTAGGGTGCGGTAGCCAATGCTTGGTGTAGCATACAATTCCATGGCCATGCGGTCTTTCCATTTGTTTTTGCCTGATTTATTATACAGGGCATAGTCTTCGATCCAGGCCTTATCATCACTGGCTTTCAGTTTGTTGGTAGCAGTGTTTGTTACATTCAACAGCGAAGCGGTAAGATTTGCATCTGAAGTATTTGTTGATTTCTGTGAACTATTATTGTTGTTCAAATTTGCATTCGTTTCTGTACCCTCGGTCATCGTATTCTGTGTGATGGTAGTACCGCTATTTGACTTGTTGTTATTCTCTGAAACTGAATTGGCATTACCGATACTGATGGTGGTAAAAATATTATCGCCGGTCACTACTTCGTTGTTACCATTTTTATGTTGACGATGCTTGGCCTTGTTGGTTACAGTGGAAGCATACAACTGCTTGTCCGATCCTTTTTTATTTGTAGCAAGCTCGTGGCGGTTGCCCAACTGAATTACAGGTTTGTTGTTGAGGCTGCTGTTTTCCTTGTTTTTACCAGAAAGAGTGCCTGAGTTATTTACAGCGGTAGAATTATTGTTAATTGAATTAGCGGTTGCGGGAAGATTGTTTATTTGTGTAGCATCTTCGGTCTGCGCGGTAGTACTGTTAAGGTTATCTGTTGCTGTGGAATTGGTTTGATTTGAATTATTAGCCTGATTGTTATTATTGCTGTTTTGTTTGGATGCTGCTACTATAGTTGTGCTTGCATTGTCGTTGGTATTCAGGTAACCTAGGAATAATAATGCCAGCAGCATAAGCATACTCACCGCAATAGAAGGCCATTTCCGGCTAGGATGTAGATCATTGTAGATGCTATGCCAAACCCTTTTGGATGGATACATCCTGAACTCATCTGTTTTTTCTCTCAGCAGTTGTTCGAAATCGTCAGTATAAAAATTTTTCTCCATCTTTCACATAAAAGCATTTTGTAAAACCGGGTTTCAAATATTGGATAAAGTATGCTTGTTCACTTTAATAATATCACCTTGGAGCTACGGCGGCATACAATGCAGCTTTGGGCCTTGGTTTATGAATGATTTTTTTCTTCACCAGTATCTCTTCTAACATCGCTTTTGCCCTGGTGTACTGGCTCCGGCTTGTACTTTCTTCAATATCCAGCAAGTGTGCGATCTCTTTGTGCGAAAATCCTTCAATGGCATACAGGTTAAGAACAGTTCGATAACCTAAAGGCAACATCCGGATACAATCCACCACTTGTTTGGCCTGCATGATCGAAGGGATCATATCTTCCTTCACATGAACACTGCTGGCATGAATAATATCTACACTATCAGCAAATTTTTTATTCTTCTTGAGGATATTGATACAAGTATGTACCACTATTCTCCTGATCCATCCTTCCAAGGCCCCTTCATTCCGGTATTGGTGCATTTGGGTAAATACCTTGATAAAACCCTCCTGCAACATATCCTCTGCATCTTCTCTGTTCTTGGCAAAGCGGTAACAAACACCCAACATTCGGGGGCTAAAACGTGTATACAATGCCTCCTGGGCAGCGGCATTGTTCCTAAGACATCCGGCTAACATTAGCTCTTCTGTCATACTTGCTGGTTTGTTTTACCCTATAAATATAGACAAAATAGTATAAACTGATGCTGCTTGGGGAAATAAAAACAAACAGGTTAATAACTGCC
>CAIRHQ010000002.1 GCA_903878475.1 uncultured Bacteroidota bacterium
GAATTCCCAGCGGCCAGGACCAGGGTTGAAAATTGTTTTTTCATTTTCCCTCAAATTGTACTTTTTTACCGATCGAACTTAGTCCGAGCAATGCATCGGAACTAGAAAATATCTCTTTCAGATAGGTTAATTCAGAAGCCGGACCTTTTGCTGCCTCGATCAACTGATCAGCGATCTTCAGTGCAATCGGTGCCTTGAATGATATTGTTTTCGAGATCTTTTCAGCCTCCTCTTGCGGAAATGTTTGTAACGTAAATTTCTTCGACAGCAGATCTGTTAAGGAATGCTTATTAAAAAACCCTTCCATCAATTTCCATTTTTCATTGCGCAATACCGGTTTGATTTCTGGTAATGCCAGCATACCAGACATCATCTGCATGCCTTCCTGAATACCAACTACCGCATCTACCAAACCAATTTCTATTGCTTCATTAACGCCGATCATTTTGCCGGTATGGATCATGAATTTACTCAGCCCCTTTCCTATTTTTTGTACACTGCGTTGTGTACCGCCCAATCCGGGATAAATTCCAATACCGGTTTCCGGAAAAGCAAATTGTGCTTTCGGCATGGCAACGATCATATCGGCACATAATGCGAGTTCCAGTCCGCCCCCCAACGCCAATCCATTCACCATCGCCACTACTTTCTTCTTTGATTTATCAATTTTTTCAAATACCTGCTGCCCATAGGCAGTGAAGGTTTCTATATCCACAATTTTATTGGCCTTTATATTTTTTACAAAGAATTTAATATCGGCACCAGCCACAAATGCTTTGCCCGAACCGGTAATGAAAATGGTATTCACCGCCGGATCATTTTCCGCATCCATGAATTTTTCGGAGAGCTCGCAAAACATATCCTCATTGAGTGCATTCATATATTCGGGCTGATCCATGGTGATCACGGCTACAGGATATTTTTTTTCGAGGCGCACCATATCCATCTTCCAACTGGTTTCCTGGATGGAATCAGGCACCGGCATTCCATAAAGTTGGGCAATGAAATTCACGAGCCGGTTCACTTCTTTTATTCCTGCCGTACGCATCAGGTCCACCGGACCAAATCTCCAGCGCAAACCAATTTTTGCTCCGCGATTGAGGTCGGTAGCAGAAGAGACTTTTTCTTCCAGTAATTGTGAACTCACAAAAAATACAACGGCCAGCATCCTGTCGGCAATGATCTTTTCTTTTTTAGGATCGATCGGTTCTGTAGGCAACTCACCGATCGGCCATATTTGATTGGATTCTGCCTGTGCCTTCAATGCAGGTGCTACTTCATATAATTTTCCAAAAGCTTCCAATGTTTTTTCAGCGTGATAAGCTACAGGGACTCCGGTTGCATTCATGAGGGCGAAGGGCCCCATGCCGATGCCGAATAGTTTCATGCATACCATATCGATCTCTTCCATGCTGGCTACGCCTTCTTGCAATAAACGAGCCGATTCATTGAGCCAGGGAACAAAGAAACGATTCACGGCAAATCCGTAGCGGTCTAAACAAAAGATCGCATCCTTACCGGCCAATACAGAAAATACCCGCACCGATTCAGTTGTTTCAGCAGATGTTTTTTCTCCGGGGATGATCTCTACCAGTCTGTTCTTTGCTGCATGATAGAAGAAATGCAATCCAATAAATCTTTCGGGCAGGTTTATATTTTTAGCGAGGTCGGTCACGGAAAAAGAAGATGTATTGGTAGCCACGATACATTCCGGTGATAGGATCTCACCGAGGGTATGAAACAGTTCGGCCTTGGCATCAAAATTTTCGAAGATGGCTTCCACCACCAGATCACAATTTTTAAGTTCAGCCAGCTGATCTGTTCCCCGCAAATTATTCAGGTACTGATCAACCTGTGCCTGAGCAAAAACTTTTTTTGCTACTCCATCGGCAAGTGTAGCTTTAATATTGGCAAGTCCTTTGTCTACATATTGCATGGCCCTATCGGCTAGGATCACCTGAAATCCTTCCTGGGCAAATTTTTGAGCCAGTGCAGCACCCATGGTTCCTGCTCCAACTACTCCAACGGTATTGATCATTTTCATCATGACAGTAATTATTGATTGGTCCAAACCGGTTTTCTTTTTTCGAGGAATGATTGTATTCCTTCGTTAGCATCTTTTGTTTGCATCAGCTTCTTTACATACATCTCTTCCAGTTGCGGCAGAAAACTGCTGAGCACATGATTCAGTTTTATCCGGGCAGCCTTAACCCCGTATCGTAGTGAGGAAGCACTTTTTGGTAAAATATTTTTTTCAATCCAATCCTCTACACCTGCATGCAAGGTTTCTTTATCATCAAATAAGGCATTGATCAATCCGATCTTTTCAGCTTCTGATGCACTGATCGTTTTTCCGGTGATGAGCAGTTCTTCGGCGCGGGCAAATCCTATCTTTTCGGGCAAGAGGATCGAAGCTGGTGGCGGAAATACGCCGAGTATGGCTTCGGGCTGACCGAATTTTGCTGTTTGATCGGCAAAAATAAAATTGCAGATCAGGGCCAGCTCCATTCCGCCGCCGAGGCATTGTCCGGATACTTTAGCCAATGTAGGAATCGCCAGATCACGCAGTGAATAAAACAACTGATGAAAGGATCGCAGCATAGTCGCTGCCATATCCTGCTGATGCTCTTCTACGCTGGCACCAAAAGAAAAATGTTTTCCGGCTCCTTCAAAAACGATGAGTTTAAGATTGGGCATAGCGGCAAAGGAATTGAACAGCTCCTGCAGTTCCTCCATCATAATATGATCCAGGATATTGCCCTTGCCATCATCCAATAAAATATTGGCGACGGTTTGCTCATGGGTATAATTTATTTTCAACTTTTGCATGCTCAGGAATTTTGATGTTGAAATTGTGGCGACACCTGTTCATGCAAGGAATCATTCCATTCATGTCCGGCTGCCAGCAATTGGCGGAGTTTTACAAAATCAACTTCGCGGTTTTCTTTAGGGCCATCATTAAAAGCCTTGAAACCAGCCTTGGCCTCGGTCATCATGTTCAATGCCAGCCATTCCCTGCTGCCTTCTTTATTCTTATCCCAATGTTCCAGTTTGAATTTCCGCACTTCGCTAATGGTCTTGCTCATACAATTGGGGAAAGTATACAGCAATTTCGCGATCAGTCCATTCACGGCTTCATCCAGCATCGTGAAATCAGTTTCCGCAGTAGCCATAAGTTCTTTGGCTTGTTTTAAATCATCGCCTTTTTTCATGGTGCCAAATACAAAGCGTCCATACGCATCCGTTATTTTATCGGCAACCACCATGGGGTTGGGGATGAATTTACCTTCTGCTTTTAACACCGGAACGATATCGGTGATGAGCCCGTAATAGTAGGCCTGGTGGGCCGTCCAGGGTTCGCAAAGCGTTAACGACATCATGGCGCGTTCGATCCCTACAAACAAGGGTAAGAAATCTGTTGCTCCACCAATGGGTGCACTGCCATGTTTGGGACCTGCCTGTCCGAACCTGGCCAAGTCACTCGCAATGGTAAAATCGCAGGCCATGCCGATCTCCTGTCCACCCCCGATCCGCATGCCATTCACCCTGCAGATCACCGGCTTTTCACATTTTAAAATAGCGCTCACCATATCATTGAACAAGCGCATATACTGCGAGTACTCCTGAGGGTTACCTGCATAATATTCTGCATACTCCTTGGTATTGCCGCCGGTGCAGAATGCTTTGTCGCCCACGGCAGTAAATACCACGGCCACTACCGCCCGGTCGTTTGAAGCTTCTCCAAAAGCAAGGATGACCTCTTTTAC
>CAIRHQ010000003.1 GCA_903878475.1 uncultured Bacteroidota bacterium
AGGATACACCTGCAATGAACTGCCCACCAATATAAAAATATCGGCTGTGGTCATCAATTGCGCAGCAGTAGCGATCAACGGAACGGGTTCTTCAAACCAAACGATATGCGGCCTTAATTGTGCGCCGTCTGCTGCTGCATCGCCCCAATGAATATCGCCACGGATATCATACAAGGTATTTTCATCGGCCGTACTTCTCATTTTGAATATTTCGCCGTGCAGGTGCAACACATTCAAAGAACCTGCACGTTCATGCAGGTCGTCGATATTTTGTGTAACGATGCTCACCGAATATTTTTGTTCCAATGCTGCCAATCCAAGATGTGCTGCATTGGGTTTAACGGAGGCTACTTCTCTCCTACGATGATTATAGAATTCAAGTACCCGTTCAGGATTTTTCTTAAATGCTCCGGGTGTGGCTACATCTGTGATCGCATGCCCCATCCATAGTCCGTCACTATCGCGAAAGGTTTTGAGTCCGCTTTCTGCACTGATCCCTGCACCGGTAAGTACCACGATATGTTGCTTATTCATATTCAAACTTATGGATTAGGCAAACCATTATGGCTAGGATACGAATTCAATAAATATTGGTAACCCAAGCCCATGGTAAGTAAATATATTTTTGCTTATCATTCGCCCGCCAATTGCATGATGATCGCCCACTCATCTTCTTTTACGGTTTGAACGGAAAGTCTGCCCAGCCTAACCAGATCCATATTTACCAGGCGTTTATCTTGCTTGATGAGTTGCAGGCTCACGGGTTGTTTTAGTTTCTTAACCGGTTTCAGGTCAACCACCAACCAGGCGGTTTCTGTAGTTGTTGGATCCTGATACGATTCTTTCATTACGGAGGCAATACCCACGATCTCTACTCCTTCATTGCTGTGGTAAAAAAGTACCTGGTCACCTTTTTTCATGGCCCTTAAATTATTGCGGGCAGCATAATTGCGTACACCATCCCAGGTAACTTTTTTTTCTTTGGTGAACCTGTCCCAGCTATATACTTTGGGTTCCGATTTAACGAGCCAGTAAGCCATGATGTACAATTGTAGTTAAGATAACGAGGATTTTTTCTATTACTCCCAACCGTTAGCCAGCACATCTGCGATATGCATGGTTTTGATGGGCAGTTGTTTTCCTTTGATATAGCCATCGAGTTGCATCAGACAGCTTTGATCGGTAGAGATGATGTATTCGGCACCGGTAGCGAGAGCATTGTTCACTTTTTGTTCGGCCATGCCAATGGAGATGGCATCATACTTCACAGCAAATGTGCCACCAAATCCGCAGCAGGTTTCATTATCGGCCATTTCAACCAGTTCCAGTCCTTTTACATGACTGAGCAATTTTCGGGGGCCTTCTTTGATCTTACATTCTCTTAGTCCTGCACAACTATCGTGGTAGGTAACTTTAGCATTCAGGGAAGCCCCAAAGTTCTCGATCTTTAAAATATCGGTGAGAAATTCGGTGAATTCAAAACTTCTTTTGGCGAGGTCTTTTACCAAATTATGGGAAGCTGCATTTTCAAATAACTTGGGATAATAGTTCCGGATAAAACCAATGCAACTGGCACTGGGCGCCACAACATAATCTGCCCCACCAAAATCTTTCAGGAATTTACTGCACACTTCTCTTGACTCGTCCCAGAAACCTGCATTGAATGCGGGCTGTCCGCAGCAGGTTTGGTTGGCATTGTACTGCACTTCACAACAGGCTTTTTCCAGCACTTTCACCATATTAAAGGCTGTTTGCGGATACAATTGATCAATAAAACAGGGGATGAATAATTGCACTTTCATATCAACGATGCGTTTTGGTATATTCCTTCACGGTTAATCTTTTATCTTTCACCGCGTCGTATACTTTTATGTCGAGTGTTTGTGGATTCACGTAAAATCTAAAATAAGTTTCAAAGCGCTGATCACCATTATAACCTGCTTGAACCGAAAGTTCGGTATCTCCTTGCTCGGGCTTGTTCACCATAAAAGCAATTCCATGCCGATGCTCGCTGAATGAATCAATATAGCTATTGGCCTTGATCACAAAGGGCAGTTTCATCAGTTTGGCGGTGATCTTAGATTCCAGTGCCGTATCAGAAAAACTGTGGATATAGGTCATGGCTGAATCGGGCTTAGCTACTTCGGTAACACTGTCTTTCACCACCGGTTCTTTTTGTTCAGGGCTAGCATTGCAGGCAGCCAGGCTAATCAACAAGACGGAATAAAAATACAGTTTCATGATTTATTTGTTGGTCAGGGAAATCATTTTAAGTGCAGTAACTGCGGCTTCTTCACCTTTGTGACCATGTTTACCGCCTGTTCTTTCATCGATCTGTTGCTGGTTATCTACGGTAAGCACTCCAAAAATAGTTGGAATGGGAAGGATCAGGTTCAACTGAAGTATTCCATCGGTAATGGCCTTGCACACATAATCAAAATGTGGGGTATCGCCCCTGAGTACACAGCCGAGTGCGATAAAAGCAGATGGCTTACAAGGTAAATATTTATGGGTATCCCAATAATGTTTGATGGCGAAAGGTATTTCAAAAGCACCGGGAACGGTAATGGTTGTACGCTTAATATCCGGGTGTGCATCAAGTACCTTATAGCATCCGGCTTCCAGTTTTTCTATGGTTTCAGCATTCCATTCGGTTCTTATAATAACGATACAGGCATCCTTGGGAAGAAGGATGCCTGCAGTAGAATATAGTTGCGATGTTGAAACCGACATGGTTTAACAGGTTTATTTTGTTACTCCCAGTCTGGCCAGATATTTATCTGCCTCACCGGATTGTACTACACTTGAGTTAGGGTAATTGTCTTTCAGTTGCTGAAATAAGTCAATCGCCTCTTTTGTTTTACCGATGTTCTCGGCATACATTCCTGCAATATAGAGGGCTGCAGAACTGCTGGCCTCATCTTTATCATTTACCGAAGCAGCTTTCTTATAATAACTTAATGCATCATCGGTATTTTTCTTTTCGGCATAAGCATGACCCAATAACAGGTAAGCTTTGCTTTCAATCTGATAAGCACCATTGGCATCAAATTCTTTCAAATGCTTGATCGCTTTATCAAACTCTTTGATCTGCAGATAACAGGCGCCCACGATATATTCTGCCCTGTTGGCAGAAGAAGTACCGCTATAGCTGCTGATGATCTTCAGTAAGCCGGTGATATTAGTACCACCCAGGACACCGCCATTCAGCACGATATTCACTGTATCCTTATTGTAAATTGGATTGGATGCGATCTTATCAAACAGTTTTTCTGCCGGGAAGATCAGTTCGCTTGACTTCTGTTCGCGGGGTTGTTGATACAAGTATTTGTAGCTAAAATAACTTCCGATCACAATGATCACTACTGATCCGATGATGATGATCATTTTGCTGTTCTTTTCCCAAAAGCCCTTTGCCCTTTGAACAACATCCATTGGTTCAACTGCTGCAGTGGTGGTTTGCTTATCTGCCATTTTTTTATTTTTATTCAACTAGTAGTTCGTGATGAAAGGTTAATGGGAAACCTACTAGCTTCTTTCACTTCCCATTTTCCGTATGATAAATTAATCTGTTGTTCTAATTGCAATTAAATTCTGCTTAGTGTAGTCTTCGACAAGCTCAGACTGACATTCGACAAGCTTAACTGATATCTTTCTATTGTGTTCTTGTCAGGCTGAGCTTGTCGAAGCCCAATCAAAACATAAAACGACAATAATTAACAATTATATTTTAAAAGCACAAGAGCATATTCATTAATCTGTAATAAATGGATAATCTTCTTGAACGTAAACATCTTTAAGCAGTTCACTGTCATCTGGCCAGGGGCTTTCCTCAGCAAAACTAACTGAATCCTCCACCTGATGTTTAACCCGGTCATTCATGATCTCGATCTCTGCATCAGTAACGCTAAAATCAGTTTTCAGTACCCTCAATACATGTTCGATCGGGTCCCGCTCTTTATATTCTTCTACCTCATCCTTGCTCCGGTATTTCTGAGGATCACTCATACTATGCCCTTTATAGCGGTAGGTTTTAATTTCCAATAATGTTGGGCCGCCTTTTTCCCTTGCCCTTTTAACCGCACGCATCACCCCATTATGTACATCTTCAGGGCTCATTCCATCAACACTATCACCCGGCATATCGTAGGCATCGGCCAGCTTGTAAATATCCAGCACTTTACTGGTACGGGCCACGGAAGTTCCCATGGCATAATTATTATTCTCACAAATGAAGACTACCGGTAGGTCCCATAACATGGCCATATTGAATGATTCATGCAACATACCCTGACGAGCAGCACCGTCGCCAAAAAAGCATAACACTACATTTTCAGTGCCCTTGTATTTTTCAGCAAATGCCAGTCCGGCACCTGTTCCAATCTGAGCACCCACAATTCCATGTCCGCCAAAGAAATTCTCCTTGAGGCCAAAAAAGTGCATGCTACCACCCTTTCCCTTGCTGCAACCCGTTGCTTTTCCGTATAACTCGGCCATACAGGCACGAGGTGTGATCCCCTTGGCAATGGCTAGTCCATGGTCGCGATAAGCTGTAATGAATTTATCATCTGCATTGGTAGCGGTCATGCAGCCGGCTGCCACAGCTTCCTGCCCAATATATAAATGGCAAAAGCCACGAATCTTCTGCATACCGTACAATTGGCCTGTCTTTTCTTCAAAGCGGCGCAACAGCAGCATTAATTCGTACCAGTATAGATAAGTTTCTTTAGAAAACTTCGTTGGCAATGGTTATAATTTTAGGCGGCAAAGATAAGGGAGAAAAGGGAATTAGGAACAAGGAATTAACCACAGACGGCTAAGGGGTTTTAAGGCTGTACCAATATGTGGAATCAGTTCAATAAGAATGCAAGTTTTACGGCCCATACACCGCAATGGAGCATTCTTTCAATTATCTTGCAGCCCGATGTTTCGTATCAATAAAATACAGCTGACCCAGTTCAAGAATTACGAAAATGCCTCATTTGATTTACATGAGCGCGTGGTGGGGATTTGTGGACTGAATGGACAGGGCAAGACCAACCTGCTAGACGCCGTTTATTATTGTTGTTTCACCAAGAGCTATTTTTCAGCAACCGATACTGCGGCCATCCTGTTTAATAAAGACGGGTTTCGATTACAAGCTGAATTTACCAGGACTGGGCAGCAGGCCAATATCATTTGCATACACCGGTTGGGTGGGAAAAAGGAATTATCATTAAATGATGTGCCCTACGAGAAATTCTCGCAACACCTTGGAAAATTTCCTGTGGTGATGATCGCACCCGATGATATTGAACTGATCACGGGAGCCAGCGAAGTGAGGAGAAAATACCTGGATATGGTGCTGAGTCAGATGGATAATGAATACCTGACGGCGCTTATCCGCTACAATAAGATCCTGCAGCAGCGGAATAGTTTATTAAAAAGATTTGCAGAACAGGGCAGTACCGACTGGCCCCTGCTGGAAGTACTGGATGAGCAACTGGTAATACCCGGAAACTATATTTATCAATGCCGCAAATCATTTTGCATTGAATTGATCCCATTGGTTAAGCAGTTCTATCATCAGATCGCCAATAATGAAGAACAGATCAATGTTCAATACGACAGTCGGTTACACGACCAAAGTTTTGAAGGCTTATTGCATGTGATGCGGGAAAAGGATTTTATACTTCAGCGAACCAATGGTGGTATTCATAAAGATGATATCAGCATACAATTGAATGAACAACCCTTTAAAACTACGGCTTCACAGGGACAAAGAAAAAGCTTGTTATTTGCCCTCAAACTAGCCGAATTTGAATTGTTGAAATCCAATAAAGGGTTTGCTCCCCTGCTGCTGCTCGACGATGTATTTGAAAAACTGGATGACCAGCGGATGCACCAATTGCTGCAATGGGTTTGTACTGAAAATAAGGGTCAGGTATTGATCACCGATACGCATAGGGGCAGACTGGAGAATGCTTTTGAGGCGTTGCCGATCCCTTTTCAGATCATTGAGCTGAAGTAATTTAAACAAAGGATCAGGCTTAAAAATATTCATCAATAAAAACTAATTTTACTCCATGGGTGAATTATCGTTACAGGATGCCATTCAGCAATTTTTGAAAAAAAGCCGCTTAAAGACGGGCATTCAGGCATTGCGCATTGAGGAAGTGTGGGAAGAGATCATGGGCAAGACGATTGCCAAATACACAGAAAAGATCCAGATCATCAATAATACATTATACATCAGCACCACCGTGGCTCCGCTAAAAAATGAATTGCTTTATCAGAAAGACCAGATCATTCAGCGGGTAAATGAAGCATTGGGAGAACAACTCGTGAAAGAGGTGGTGATAAAATAAAAACTACTTAATCGTTCTTCAAAGGTCGAAGTGTATAACCTTCTTTTTTTAACAGGGCCAACAATCCTTTCTCACCCACCAGGTGCCCCGCTCCTACGGCTATAAATACCGGTTCCTGCAGCATGATTTTCTTCAATTGAATCACCCAGTTCTTATTTCGGTTATTCAATAGCACATCCTGATGATCATTCATGCCAAATTCTGTTTTACTGAACATCGTTTCAATTTCATTAAGCTGTTGATGTTTGTACACGTTGATCATCGTGTCGAAATACAGTTTATATCGATCCAGGCTGTCGATCGTATTCAATAATTCTTTGGCCTGCTCTTCATAGGGAATGCTGTCGAATACAGCCGATTGAAAGGCCATGGTTTCCAGTCCCTGTATTTCCTTGTTTTCAGATTTAGCCAGTTTAAGCAACTCCTCTTCTACCCCACTGATGGTTTTGCAAGGCATCATTTTGGGATATAATAGCGCTTCCAGAAATGCCGGTTTCATTTTTTGGAACATTGTGAGCGAAGTATGCAGGGAGTCTTTAAAAAAAACAGCAACACGGGAGTAGTCGGATGCAGAAAAAAGATCCTTCAATTGTTTGCCCTGATTCATATTCATAAGTGTCATGCCGCTGAGTATGGTAGATGGATCGTCGAGGTCCAATTCCATGTATACTTCTTGTGCATTTTTCACCGCTGATTTAAGTGCATTACTGAAATGGATATCGTTTACGCATAACAGATGAAAAGTACCGAACAGATAACTGGGCTTCAATAACCCGTTTCCACTGATTTCCCAAAGCAGGGTATTGTTGTCGGTATTGGTTTGTATAGCTTTGGGCGCAGGTTGTGCATGACAGGCCGCCATCACGAAAAACAAACCGATCAGGGGAAAAGATTTCATGTAAATTATTGTTCTATAAAAATACAGCATAGAAACTATACCACTGAAGGTATTTTTTTATAATTTGTATGCAAATCACGTACTATGAAACAAAGTCTGCTCATTATTTGCTTTGGCTTTTTTCTTTTCATTACCGTATCTGCACAAAAAAATCAACCTTCAATGGGTAGGATCGATCAGGCCGATCTGGAGATGAAGGATTGTAGTTTTGATCCCGGTGCAGATGCCGTAAAGCTGATCGAATGGGGAAATGTATTTTACCGCAGGGGAAAGGATTTTTTCAATACCGTATTTGAGAAAAGAGAACGGATCAAGATCCTGAAAGAAGCCGGATTGTCGTATGCCAATGTATCGATCCCCTATTTCGACCAGAACAATGAAGAACAGATTTTGAATATTGTAGCGTATACGTATAACCTGGATGAAAGCGGAAAGGTTAAGAAGACAGAAGTGAATAAGAGTTCTATCTATACCAAGCGCATCAATAAACAATACAGCAAGATGATCATTGCTTTCCCTGAAGTAAAGCCAGGCAGTGTGATCGAATATAAATACAGCATGCAGAGGCAGACGATGGGACAGATCAAGGACTGGTATTTTCAGGACCGCATCCCCACCCGCTATAGCGAATACCAGATCAATGTGCCTGCTATTTTTCATTTTACGGTTCAACCTTCTGTGGTGGATTCGTTGGATGTACAAGAAGATGTAACGGATGAGAATATAGCCCTCAATGACGGCATGTATACCGTAAAACTGTTGAAGAAGAATTACAGTATGTACAACCTGAAAGGCATCCGCGATGAGCCTTTTATGGGTTCGGCGAATGACTATCTGCAACGGTTGGAATTTCAGTTGTCGCAAGTAGAGATTGCCGACGGGCGCCTGCAAGACCTCAGGAAAAGATGGAGCGATATCATCACTGAATTAATGAAGGATGAAGATTTTGGTTTAAAATTAGATAAAAGACTTCCTCAGGCGGATTCCTTATTGGATGCAGTATCTCATCAAACTGAAATGATGGATAAAATGAGATCAGTTTTTCAATTTGTGAGAAAAAAAATGAAATGGAATGAGGAGGAAAGTATTTATTCATTTCAGGGGGCAAGCAATACCTGGAACAGAGGAACCGGTACTTCGGGCGATATCAACCTATTGCTGGTGAACTTGCTGAGAACCGCAGGCATCAATGCATCCCCGATATTATTCAGTACCCGAGAGAACGGATTGTTGAATGAAGCTTTCCCTTTCGTGAATCAGTTCAATACGGTAATGGCCTATATTTCTGTTGCTGATAAGTTCTATGTACTGGATGCTACCGATAAGTTTTCCGGAATGCATTTATATCCACAGTCTGTGGTAAATACCAAGGGTTTCGTCATCACAGGCAATGATGGTAAATGGATAGGCGTAATTGATGAAACCCATAAATACAAAATGATGACTGCGGTGCAGGGTGAAATTGACAGCACCGGAACCATGCGGGGAAATGGAATTGTTAACAGTGATGAATATGCGAAAAAACAGCGCACCAATAAATGGGTCAATGATCAGTCGGCATTTAAAGAAATATATTTTGTAAAGCCTTATCCAGCTGTTCATATCGAAAACCTCAGTGTTAGCAATGCAGAGAATGATTCGTTGCCACTGGAGCAGAAAGTACAGTTCACCTATCCACTTAACCATTCTGGTGATTACGCCTATTTCTCTGTTAACCTATTCTCAGGGTTGGATAAAAATCCTTTTATCGCAGATCATCGGCTGGCGGATATTGATTACGGAGTGTTGCAGGATTTTTCGCTTTATGGCAGTTTTACCATTCCTGAAGGGTATATTTTTGAAACATTGCCAGAAAATATTTCCATGATCACACCCGATAATGATATTGCCTATTTTCAATACATGCAGGCGGAAGACAACCTATTGAATGTAAAGATCACCCTGAATTTTAAAAGGAATTATTATCCGGCATCAACCTACGCCGACTTTGCTGCTTTTTATAAAAAAATGATGAGCAAACTCAATGAACAGGTGGTGATAAAAAAGAAACCCTAATTATGAGGAGAATATTTTTATGGTGCTTATTTCAATCTGCTGTGTTGGCAATTTATGCCCAACCGCTTCCCGATCTGGATGTGCGCAATATTCCCGACTCGATGAAAAAAAATGCACATGCGGTAATCCGGGATGCCAGTTATCAATTGGAAATAAAATCGGCCGATAAAGCATATTACACAGCCCATATTGTTACTACCATATTATCCGAGGCAGGAAGTGATGAACTGATATTTATGCAATTTGCTGATCAGTTTCATGCGCTGGATAAATTTTCGATCAACCTGTTGGACGCTCAGGGGAAGTCGTTACATACGTTTGGCAAGAGTAATTTAGGGGTTCAGGCCGTGGGGGAAGGACTGGTGCCTGAAGGAAAATTGTATTTTCTCAATATCAATAATAACTCCTACCCTGTTACCCTGGTCACGGATTATGAAATTAAGTACAATGGGATACTGAATTATCCTGATTTTGATGTGCAGGTTCCGGATGCATCTGTACAGAAGTCAAGCTTTACTGTAAAAGTTCCGCTAGACAATGATCTTCGTTATAAGGCACAACGATGTAATTTATTACCTAAAACAGATCAGGATGGAAAATATAAATGGTATAGCTGGGAAGTGAGTAACCTGCCGGCCCTGGTTTCTGAAATTGGGTCGGTGAGTCGAAATAGCCGATATCCCTCGATTCTACTGGCACCCAATAAGTTTGAGTTAGACGGGTATGCTGGCGACATGAGCAGTTGGAAAAATTTTGGAGAATGGTATGCTGCATTGGCAAAGAATGCGATGAATTTAACGGATGATCGAAAAAAATATTTTCAGTCCATGGTGGCCCATGCAAGTTCTGAAAAGGAAAAAATAAAATTACTGTATCAATACCTGCAAAATAACCTGCGATATGTTAGCATTCAATTGGGTATTGGTGGCTTTCGGCCATTTGATGCAGCCAAGGTGGATAAACTGAAATATGGCGATTGCAAGGCACTCAGCAATTATATGCATGCCTGCTTAGATGCCGTAGGTATTAAAAGTTACCAGGCCCTGATCAATGCTGAGTATAATAAATTGCCGGTAGATCCTGCATTTCCGAACAATATGTTCAATCATGTGATCCTTTGTGTGCCTCAGGCAACCGATACCATCTGGCTGGAATGCACAAGTACTACTGCCGATTTTGCCAAGCTGGGAAGTTTTACCGAAAATAGAAATGCCTTGCTCATCACTCCTGACGGTGGTGTTTTGGTGCCTACCCCCCATAGCCGTGAAACGGATAATATTTTTCATTCCATGAGTCGGGTAATGGTTAAGGAAGACGGTTCCGGTACCGCCGCCATCACCCTGACCACAACGGGCGCTTATACGCAATCGTTATTGCATGAGTTCAGTCAGCAGGTAGTAGATGAGCAAAAGGATTATATCGTAAATGAACTTGGATTCATGCAGCCCGACAGGTTTACGGTGAACTCTGCGCGGGCCGATAGTAATGCCATTACCCATATCAGCCTGGATCTTGAGAAAATACCTGCCTTTACTGCCGGCAGTAAATTCTTCATCAGTCCGCGCATTTACCAACTTTGGATCCATGCTTTACCTACATCAGAAAAGCGCACGCAGGATTTTTATTTTCCACATCCCTTTGTTAAAACCGACAGTACGATCTATCAATTACCCAACAATTTTGTATTGGAGGCCCTTCCCAAGGCAAAGAATTATGAATTCCCTTGGGGAGGTTTTTCAACCAGTTACCAGTTTGATGCACAGCAACACCGTATACTTACAACGGCTAACCTGGTATTGAAGGAAAATAGAATTACGGCAAAAACTTATGCAGAAGTTAAAAAATTATTTGACAACCTCATGGCCGAATTCAACGAAAAGATCGTGGTGAAGCCGCTATAACAAACCAGATAAACTACCGCCTTTTTCGAATAAACGATCTATCTGTTTTTCAATGGCCGGATCTTTTTCTACTGCTGGTGCATGATGCGGCTTTTTTCGTGCATCAAATACCAATGGGCCTTTACAACCCCAATGTTTATGCTCCGTAAATGCGTTGATGCCATATATATCGTGCGAGGGATTGCATCGTGTGAAGCAGGTCCAAAGGAAATTATTCAATGTTTCATTCAGGAAATTACTGTCGTCACAAACAATGATCATGGCAACAGCATTTAATGAAGCTTCATTTGCCAGTTCCTTGTTCAATGTTTCCATTTCAATTGTTGCCTCGGCATAACTATTAAAGCCTGTTGTTTGCAAGGCGATGATGCCGGGAAGGATCATTCTGGGAAAACGGAAACTCCTTAATTGCATCAAGGCATCTGGTACACGGGTATGCAATTCACGAATAACCGGCCCATATGCCGCAAGTACTACTTTGCTACCACTGTTCAATGCCGTGCCGGAATAATCCAGGGTATCGATGCTGGTATGGGTATAAAAATGAACATCCCTGCTGAAATTGATGCGTTGCAACATATACGACAGATACCCAGGAATATCCTTTGTGTTAAGTGTGGGATCGTCGCCGGCAGTGATGAACAGGAATTTTGCCAGACTAAGTTGTCCGGTGCCCAGCACATGATTGGCGATGGTGAGCAGTTCTTCGGGTTGTTGTGCAGGATTGTAGGGAGTATACCGTTCGCTTCCGATAGCTAACAGTAAGGGGTGTACGCCAGCAGCATCTACGGCATGTACTTCCTTTAAACCGGGTATCTCCTGTTGCAGGGCAGTACCGGTGATGGCATGGATCAGTTGACCGAAGCTGGTATCTTCCTGCGGAGGTCGGCCTACTACCGTAAAAGGCCAGATGGCATTCTTTCGGGCGTATACCTGATGAACTTTTAAAACGGGAAATGGATGTTGTAAACTATAGTATCCCAGGTGATCGCCGAATGGGCCTTCGGGTTTATTCATATTAGGAATCACTTCACCCGTGATCACAAAATCGGCATCGGTGCTGATGGTATATCCATTGTCGTGGGTATACCGAAACCTTCTGCCTCCCAATACACCGGCAAAGGTCATTTCGCTTATCCCTTCGGGTAAGGGCATTACGGCCGCTACTGAATGTGCCGGAGGGCCGCCTACAAATATGGTCACTTTTAAAGGAACGCCTTTTTTATTGGCTTCGGTTTGATGAATGCCGATACCGCGGTGCAACTGGTAATGCAAACCAATTTCTTCATCGGGTATGTATTGGTTGCCGGATAACTGGATACGGTACATGCCCAGATTGGCATGCAGGATACCCGGCTGGTTAATATCTTCGGTATACACTTGTGGCAGGGTGATGAAGGCGCCACCATCCATCGGCCAGTGCTGAATTTGTGGCAGATCCGAGATGCGGATGGTTTCATGGAAGACCGGCTTCTGCCAGGGATCCTTTTTGGGTATGGCTTTCAATGCGGCCAGGCCTGCTCCAAAGTTTTTGATAGGATGCTTGATGGCTTTGATGGGATCATTTTTAAGTGCGATCAGTTCTTGTACTTGCTTCAGGGTATCGCGAAATATGAATTGGCTTCTTTCCAGGGTTCCAAAAATATTGGAGGCGGCCCTGAATTTACTGCCCTTTACTTTTTCGAACAATAAGGCTGGCCCTCCTGCTTCGTGTACGCGTAAATGTATGGCTGCCATTTCCAGGTATGGATCTACTGCTTCCCGGATACGGATCAGTTGCCCGTGTTTTTCAAGGTCGGTCAAACATGCTTCCAGTGAGGAATAAGCCATGGATTGTTTTTAGGTTGTAAAGTTAACAAATGCCACAGGTAAAAAGTTGATGAAAAAATACTTAATTAACTGTTGTTAACCTGCTGCCATTAGCAGAAAAAGTACAGGAGTGCGACGCAAGGATGCTGACCGGGGTTTGATGCCGGGGAACAAATCATGACAAGGTAAAAAAATGAATGATCATTATTTTTTCATGTACATCACCTCTTTCACCAATTTCACCGTTCGTGGAATATCGGGAAGATAGGCTGCCACCAGATTTGGGGCATAATGCATGGGAGCATCTGCTGACGTGATCCGGCGGATGGGTGCATCAAGATAATCGAAGCCTTCTTTTTGTATGCGGTAGCTGATCTCAGAAGAAACAGAAGCGAAAGGCCATTGTTCTTCCACGATCACCAGGCGATTTGTTTTTTTAATGCTTTCCAGGATGGTGAACCAATCCATTGGGCGAATGGTTGCCAGGTCGATCACTTCAGCTTCAATTCCTTCTTTGGCAAGCTCTTCAGCTGCACCCAGGGCCACTTTCATCATTTTATTGAACGATACAATGGTAACATCCTTTCCGGGTCTTTTGATAAAGGCTTTTCCGATGGGGAGCAGGTATTCTTCTTCGGGTACCTCTCCTTTTTCGCCATACATCACTTCACTTTCCATGAACATCACAGGATCATCGTCGCGGATAGCAGATTTCAATAAGCCTTTTGCATCGTATGGATTGGAAACAGAAACAACTTTTAATCCGGGTATATTGGCATAAAGGCTTTCAAATGCAGTTGAGTGTTGTGCACCCAATTGTCCGGCACTGCCGTTGGGACCACGAAAAACAATGGGACAACCCACCTGACCGCCACTCATGGCCAGCATTTTAGAAGCTGTATTCAGTATTTGGTCGAGCGGAAGCACTGCAAAATTCCAGGTCATGAATTCAACGATGGGACGCAATCCGTTCTGGGCTGCACCCACTGCGATGGCGGCAAAGCCCAGTTCAGCAATGGGGGTATCAATGATCCTTTTTTCACCGAATTCTTCGAGCATACCCTGACTAACCTTATAGGCACCGTTATATTCAGCCACTTCTTCTCCCATCAGGAATACACGTTCATCTCTTCTCATTTCTTCCTGCATGGCTTCTCTCAGGGCTTCTCTAAATGCAATTTGTCGCATGGGGTATTTTTTGTGTTAAACAGGACGCAAATTTATCTTATCAGGGGCAGATAAGCAAATTGTGTTGAAGCAACCTCAATATCCGGTTAGTTCTTTAAAAACCAATGTTTAGTTGGGGTCCATCAATCAAAGACATAAAAAAATCGTCTTTATAAAAAAGACGATCTTTTATATACTAAAATTTTAGAATAAATTATTGTTTTGAACCAGTCTTAGTTTTTGAAGTAGCAGCAGCATGCTTAACCAGTTTAACCTGGGTTGAAGGCGAAACGATTGCAGCAGTTGGTTTAGTGGTTACATCATTAACCTTGGCATCAATCTCCGTTTTAGTAACTTTAACAGCGGTTGGATTTTGCCCGGTAGCGTTGGTGAAACTAGGTGTTGTTGTAGTTGTTGTTGTTTGTCTTGCTGCTTTTACAGATTTCTGATTAGCATCAGTTTGTGCAAAACATACTGTAGAAAAGGCTGAAACAACGGCTACTAAAATTACTTTTTTCATATTTGCTTTATTTTAAATGTTTTTAGGTTTACAAGTTAAAAGTAAGGCTTTTTTCAAAGTTTACAAAACCTTATGAAAATTTTGCCCAATTGTGGAAAACTCCTGATTGTTAAACATTTTCGATCACAATCGCAGAAGCGCCTCCTCCTCCGTTACAGATACCAGCTGCCCCATATTTTGCCTTGTTCTGTTTCAGCACATTGATCAGGGTTACAATGATCCGGGCTCCACTGCATCCCAGCGGATGACCAAGGGAAACGGCTCCTCCGTTCACATTCACCTTGGATGGATCCAGATTCATGCGTCGGCTGTTTTCAATGCCAACAACTGAAAATGCTTCATTAAGTTCATAGTATTGGATATCCTCCATTTTCAATCCGGCCTTGGCCACTGCTTTTGGTACGGCGATAGATGGTGTTGTGGTGAACCATTCCGGGGCCTGTTCAGCATCAGCATAAGCCAGGATCTTGGCAATGGGCTTTAATCCCAGGGCTTCCGCTTTCTCCTTACTCATCAACAGCAATGCCGCGGCACCGTCATTCATGGTACTGGCATTGGCCGCGGTAACCGTACCATCTTTTACGAATGCTCCCTTAAGTTCGGGGATCTTATCAAATTTTACATTGAAAGGTTCTTCATCTTTAGAAAACAAGAGCGGGTCGCCTTTTTTCTGGGGAATTTCAACCGGTACAATTTCATCGGTGAATTTACCGCTGGTTACTGCAGCCTGACTACGGGTATAACTTTCAATGGCAAATTTGTCCTGGTCTTCGCGACTAATCTTGCAGGTGCTGGCACATAATTCAGCTGCATTGCCCATGGCTTTACCATCGTATACATCTGTGAGGCCATCCTTGGCAAGTCCGTCAACCATACTCACATTACCATATTTATTTCCCCAGCGCATATTTTCTGAATAGAAGGGTACATTGCTCATGCTTTCCATTCCTCCGGCGATCACGATATCTGCATCACCCAATAAAATACTTTGAGCGGCGAGGGCAACTGATTTCATACCACTGGCACATACCTTATTGATGGTGGTACAGTTCACTTCATTGGGTAAGCCAGCAAATTTTGCTGCCTGGCGGGCAGGTGCTTGTCCGAGGTTCGCTTGAATTACAGAGCCCATCAACACATCGTTCACCAATTCAGCACCGATGCCTGCTTTTGCAAGTGCTCCTTTGATGGCGATGGCGCCAAGTTGTGTTGCTGTAAAACCTTTCAGGGATCCGCCAAAACTTCCGATGGGTGTTCTCACAGCGGAGATGATGTATACTTCTTTCATATAGATGATCGTTTAGGGTGCAAAGGTAAGCATTAAAGTATTTTTTACAGGCTTTAATGAGCGATGAATTTTATCGGTTCTAGCCTGCTGAAAATACAAAGGGTTCCGCTAAGCGGAACCCTTTGTTTATTTTATAAAGACATTGTTTTAATGGTGACCATAATATCTGTCATCACCTCTGTACCCGCGGTTATTGAATTTCATCCACAGGCGTTTGATGTCTTCTCTGCGTTGATCTTCCAACACGTAGATCATTTGTTCTTTTCTGAACCTGTTCATGAAAAACTTGTTCTTAATAGCCTGGATCCGGAAATCATATTCGCGGTTGATCTGTGCGATCTGAATGTCAAGATCCCGTCGGCTGAAATTATCACGGTCGTGGTAGCGGTAGGCATCCCGGTCTTTTTGGAAGCGGTCATCGTTGACCTGAATATCTCTGTTGTTTCCGTAATTGCCGTTGTTTCTGTTACCGTTATCCTGCTGGTCTCTTGAGCCGTATTGTGCAAAAGCGGAACTTACCAGGGCAATGCTGAGTAATAATGTAGTCATCTTTTTCATTTTGTTTAATTTAAATGGTGAACAATACGTGTATAGATGGCTGCTTGATCCGGTTGTTTACAAAAGAAATGTTAATGCGCAAAAATATTTACGCGTGGGTAATATTCGCTTATCATTGTTCCAACATCAAAAGCGGTAATTAAACAATTCTACTTATATTGCCCTCATATTTCACCAAAATAAATTAGACATGAAAAAGTTTTTTATTCTTTTTACCATTGCCGGCGTCTTTGTTTTTTCTGCTTGCTCTCATAAAAATTCTGCTGCAAAAGTGAAGCCTACCACCTACAATGATGTAATGCCAATATTTCAGGCAAAATGTGGCCCTTGTCATCTTCCTTCTAAAGGAGGCAATAAACATAACCTGGAATTATATGCTACCACATTAAAGCTTGGGGCTGATATATTGAAGCGTGTTGAAATGGAACCCACACAACGTGGATTCATGCCCATGCGTAATCCTAAATTAGCCGAACCTGAACTGGCGGTGATCAGAAAATGGGTGGCAGATGGATTATTAGAAAAATAATATCACTTGATCTCAAAAAAAAATACCCCAACCGGGGTATTTTTTTTAAGTATGATTTGATTAATTCTTATTCATTCTTACGAAACCGCTCTCCTATCACTTCTAATTGTTTATCGCTCAGGTATGAAGTGCTTTTGAGTAATTTCAGGAAATTCTCCACTTCATCCTTTGCAGCCGGGCAGCCCATGTTTTCGCCGGGCATATCGAGTGATTCACCGGGTTTGCGTACCCTGGAATCGGCGAGTAATTTACCGGTCTTATCCATGATCAGCCAGAAAGGCAATCCAACTTTTTCACCATGGTATTTTGCCCTGATGGCATCTGCTCCCGGCGTTTCCAGTTGCTTTTTATCCTTTGCTTCATCAACAGTAAAATGGATGGTAACATAATTTGTTTCGAACATCTTTTTGGTGCTGATATCATTCATGCTGCTATCCATTTTATGGCACCATCCACACCAGGAAGCATGGAATATCACGATCACATTCTTATTTTCTTTTGCGGCTTTCTTACAGGCATCTTTCAGCATGATATCTGCAGCGCTTGTTCCCGTTTGTGCAAATACGCCATTCAGCATAGCAACAGACAGCAGGAACATCATCATTCGTTTAAGCATCATCATTGTTTTTTTATTTTAATGAATAGAATTTTAAAAGTACTACAATTAATCTCAACAAAAGGTTAAATAGACCTCACTCGAGGATCGGCCACCACATATAGCAAGTCGGCCAGGAAATTCATGGCAATGAATAAGCAAGCACTGATGAGCACCGATCCCATTACAACCGGATAGTCTAATTTCTCCAACGCATCCACGGTTATTTTACCGAGTCCCTTCCAGCCAAAAATATATTCCACAAAGAATGCTCCTGCCAGCAATTCGGCAAACCATCCGGTGATGGCGGTTATGACCGGGTTGATCGCATTACGCAATGCATGTTTTAATACGACTTTGTATTTCGATAATCCTTTTGCATAAGCGGTTCTTATATAATCCTGGCTTAACACATCCAGCATGGAACTTCTGGTAAGTTGTGTGATGATGGCCAGCGGACGTATACCCAATGTAAAGGCTGGCAGGATGAGGTTTTTAAGGGTCAGGTATTTTTGTCCGGTCACTTCATCAATATCAAACCAGCTACCTGTAAGATTCAATCCGGTATAGGCATGGGCAACTACGCCAAAAAAATAGGCAATGATGATAGCCATAAAAAATGAGGGCGCTGATATGCCGGCAATGCTGGAGAAGACAGCTGTGCTATCCATCCAGGTATCTTTTTTTACCGCAGCAATAATCCCCAGCAGTATGCCAAAAAAACTGGCAAATAACATGGCGGCAATAGCCAGTATAGCGGTTCCGGGCAAGGCCTCTCCCAATACTTGTCCTACTGCTTTTTTGGTTTGATAACTGCGGCGCAGATAAGGGATCTTAATCCCGAATTTTAAATTTCCTGAACTGAAAAATCCGTGCAATTGTTTTTTCTCAATATCTGCAGCAGTATGAAAGCAAACCGGTGAAACATCATTGAGGTATAAAACAAATTGTTTCCATTTAGGTTGGTCGAGGTAAAGATCGGTGCGGATATTGTCCATGGTCTTTTTATCACCGGTTTGTCCGGCGATCATCCTGGCCGGATCACCAAAACTCTGAAACATGATGAACACCAATACCACCACGCCCAAAATGATCAGTAGAGAATATCCAATTTTTTTAATGATATATGGCAAACCAATAAATTTTATGGTTTCATGAGTTTCTCAAAATCGGCCCAGCTAATTTTTTTCTGAACAACAGGGCCTTTCATCATGAACAATACAGGATTAGCCCTGGCGGCAGTTTTAATGGCGGTAACATCACAGGTAAAGATCTGCGGCAGGTTTTCCTGCGTGATGCCGGTATTTTTTGTAGAAAATCTTTCTGCTACTTTGTCGGGTTGTCCGGTGATGATGTACACCGGTGTTTTTTCCTTGCTTGCGTAAGCAATGAATTTAATATCCTGATCCCATTTGGCCGGGTAATCTTCCATTGTTTTAATGAACAATAAATAGTACTGACCGGTTTGTGACAGGATCGCTTCGGTGGTATCATTTCCTGAAGCGGAAGTAAATGAAAAATCATTGATCAGTGGACTATTGTTCTTCCCTTTCTGAACCAATGTTTGTTTGCGGTCAATATATTTCCAGGTACTATCCGGAAAGACATCCGTGTATTCTTTTTTTACGCCGTCCTTTTCATACGTGAACACATAGGCATATTTATCAGGAATAGCATCGGCGGGCATTTTACGAAGTTGCAAAAGGTCATTGCCGGCTTTATAGGGCAGACAATCCTTTACCGGTAAATGCCTTAACACATAGCCTTGTAAACCTACTACTGCGGCTGCGCACATGGTGATGATGATCCAGTTTACCGGAGTTGAAAAAATGGGTAAAATATATTTTTGTTTCAGGAGGATCAGCAATACAAGCACGGTAAGAATGATGTCCTTGGTAAATGTTTGAATGGGAGTAAGTGGGATGCAATCTCCAAAGCAGCCACAGGCCCTGATCTTACCGCTGAATAACACGTAGCTGGTAAGAAAAGTAAAAAACAGTACCAGCAATAACAACAGCCATGAGGTAAGTTTTTTCCAGATGCCCAACAATAAGCTGATGCCCAGAACTACTTCCAGGGTGATCATGATCACAGAGAACAATAAGGCATGTTCATGGAGTTGGGTCATCAGGTTTTTAAAATAACCTTCAGATGACCATACTTCAAAAAACTCCTGCATTTTGTATGCTAGTCCGAGTGGATCAATAGCTTTTACCAATCCTGAAAAAATAAAAAGAGTACCCACCAGTAGTCTTGATATATTCACGAGTAGCTTCATGCAGTTATTTTTTTGTAATGAGTTTATGCTTTGTGTACTGATTCTTCAATCAATATTAATCCAAATACGGCATAATTGATGATATCATAAAAATTGGCATCAATCCCTTCGCTGTCGATGGTTTTCCCGTCGTTCAGCAGTATCTGTTTAATGCGCAATAGTTTTGCGAGGATCAGGTCTACAAAGCTCTCCTGACTCATCTCTCTCCAGGCTTCTCCGTAATCATGGTTTTTATCCTGCATCAGTTTTTTTGATATGCCTGTTTTTTCATCATACAATTGACGCACCTGATCAACCGGTAATTCTTCCAGTTCATCATCATGAATGTCGAGTTGTATCAGTCCGATGATGGCATAATTGAGCATTCCCCTGAATTCGCTGATGATATCATCTCCTATCTTCTGGGTGCCAATTTCCTGGATGGTGCGGATCCGTTTTGCCTTGATATAGATCTGGTCGGCTACAGAAATGGTACGGTATACACGCCAGGAAGTGCCGTAATCCTTTGTTTTATTCAAAAAGATCTCCCTGGCAGATGCGATGGCCTGGTCGTATTGATCGTTGGTGGTCATTTATCGTTGGTGGTTTGTAACTTAGTGTTATACAAGCTCAAAAATAATTGAAAACAACTGATGTACACCATAAACTGTAAAGGAAAAATTTTAAGCCTTGAGCAACCCTTGGTGATGGGTATCCTGAATGCTACCCCTGATTCATTTTATGAAGGGCATTTGGATGCGGGAACTCGGTCGATGGCCGACCGGGCCTTACAAATGAGCCATGAGGGGGCGGATATCATTGATATTGGCGGACAAAGCACGCGTCCGGGTAGTACACGCATCAGTGCGGAGGTCGAAATGCAGCGTATCCTTCCGTTGATCGAGTTATTGAAAAAAGAAGATCCGGATATCATATTGTCGGTAGACACGTATTTTAGTGAAGTAGCCCAGGCATCAGTAAAAGCAGGTGCCTCCATCATCAATGATATCAGTGGCGGAAATATGGATCCTGAAATGCTGAAAATAGTGGGCATTTTACAGGTTCCCTATATCTGTATGCATATGCAGGGTGATCCGGCCCATATGCAGGATGCACCGGTGTATAAAGATGTAGTGCTGGAGATCCTGAATTTTTTTATTGAACGAATAGCGGCCTGTACACAGGCAGGCATCAAGGATATCATTATTGACCCCGGTTTTGGCTTTGGTAAAACCATCGATCATAATTTTACCATCCTGAAGCAGCTGGCATTGCTGCAAGTTACCGGAAGGCCGGTGCTTGCTGGATTATCTCGTAAGCGAACCGTGTATCAAACACTGGGGGTAAATGCCGAAGCTGCCTTAAATGGCACTACGGTAATGAATACCATAGCCCTGATGAATGGGGCCTCACTGTTGCGGGTACACGATGTTAAGGCCGCCCGGGAAGCCGTATTGCTGTATAATGCTTACAAAAAAGCACCTCCCGGGGGAAGTGCTTTTTTGTAATAATTAATATTCTTTTTTAATTAGCATGTACAGGTTTTGACAAGCTGTCTCCAGCTTCTTTTTTCATCTGCTCAAGATTGTTCCTGATCTCAGCAGTTTGTTTGGCAAATTCTTCTTCACTCACCACATCTACGATATTGATATCGAATACTAGGTTAGCATTAGGATTGATACCACCCTGTGGGTTACCACCCTTGCCGTAGGCCAATGATGATGGGATATAAAAAGTTGCTTTAGCACCTTTTTTCAATTGAAACAATCCATCGATCCAACCCAGGATGATTCCACCCAACTGACCCATATTGATCTGATACGGTTGAACATGTTTGAACTTAGGATCCACATTTGAATCAAATACTTTTCCGCTGTCCAGGGTTCTGCCGGTATAGTTCACCGTTACCACAGTGTTTTTATCGATATTATCTCCGGTTCCGGGCTCCTGAATGGAAACATATGTACCCCAGGCTCCTTTGGTAGCGGTGATATTATTTTTTGCAAGATAGTCGGCAATGGTTTTGCCATCGATCTCGATCTGAGATTTATTGGCATCCAGTTGTTTTTGAACTTCTTCCAGTTGCTTTTTATAGATCTTTGGTTTAGCGATCTTCATTTCTGCAGCATTGGCACTATCAGCCATTTCTTTGGTAGTAAAGATGTTCACTACTTTAATGGTAGTGTACAAGTAACCACCTTTTTGGATAAAGGGAGGAAGGCCTTGTGGAGAAGTTTTCATTAAACTATCGGTAGACATGCGCAACACAATACTATCCCCTTTTCTTGCTTCAGCAAAGATTTTGAAATAAGGTGCGGGGTAAGCCAATGAGTCAAAAGATTCGATGCGGGGCATCAGGTCTCTTGAATCAACCATAGTGGTGTCTTTATTGTTGTTCTTATACATTTGTCTGATCTGCATCTGAATATAGTTGCCATAAGCAACTTTATTTCCGCTACCATCAGCTACTATTTTGTATTCAATTCCCTGGTCGGCTTTTTTATAATCCGGTTTACAGGAGGCCAGTGCAACTAAGCAAATGGCAGATAGATAAAAAAACTGTTTCATTGTTTATTGATTATGATTGATTACTATTTAATTCCATTTCATTTTCGCGAAGGGCTACCATGAATTTTTCTACTACTGCATCCATTGGTTCTTTATTGACCCCGCCCGCTGCGTTGAAATGTCCGCCACCATTAAAATATTTTCTTGCAAAACTATTCACATCAAAACCGCCCTTGCTCCGAAAAGAACTTTTACGCTCTTCTCCCCTGTCGATGATCACTGCTGCCAGTCGGATCCCTTTAATGCTCAAAGGGTAGTTCACTAATCCTTCTGTATCACCCGTTCTTACATCATATTTGATCAGGTCGGCCTGTGGTATTACGATCAGTGCCGCATTGTATTCATAAAATACTTCCATGCGGTTAAGCAAAACATGTCCTATAAAGATAAACCTGTTCTCTAGGAAATTATCATATAATTCTTCGTGTACCCGGCTATGTTGTAATCCCCTTGTTTTCAGGTCAGCTACCATGGTATGTACACTGGCGGTGGTAGAGGGAAAGCGGAAAGATCCGGTATCGGTCATAACACCTGCATACAGGCATTCGGCTATGGATTCATCAATTTTATCCTGATGGCCAGCCGCCAGAATAAAATCGTACACCATTTCGGCCGTAGAACTTTTTCCGGTATCGCTGATGCCATATGCAAATACTGCTTCCTGGGGTTCGCGATGATGATCGATCAGTATTTTTTGTGTAGAAGACGCCAGCAATTTTTCTTCCATACGCTTGGTACGGCTCATGGTATTGAAATCCAGACAAAAGATCCAATCAGCAGCATCGATCGCGGCATTTGCTTTTGCATTGAAAGCTTCAAAATCAATTACCTGTTTGGTTCCCGGCATCCAGTTCAGAAAAGAAGCCCAGTTGGTGGGTGATATCACTACCACATCATGACCCAGGTTCTTTAAAAAATGGTATAAACCCAATGACGATCCCATGGCATCGGCATCCGGTTTCTGATGGGTGGTGATCACCACTTTCTTTGGCTCCATCAGCAAGGAGAATATCTGTTGTATTGGTTGCATAAAGCGGCGCAAAAGTAGCTTAAAGTTTTCAGTTTTAAGGAAAGAACTGGATTAGAACCACTCTGAAACGGCTTTATCAGGCATTATTAAGTCTGATTTAACTTAAAATGAGCAGGAATTAAGCTGAAAACCGGTTATCTTTGCGGCTCAAAAATCAAAAATAAGAATGAGCAACAGAACATTTACCATGATCAAACCCGATGCTACCCGTAAAGGAAATACAGGAGCTATTTTACAAATGATCAACGCTGCCGGTTTCCGCATTGTAGCCATGAAGATGGTACACCTGAGCGAAGCCAAGGCCGGAGAATTTTATGCAGTACATGCCCAGCGCCCTTTTTATGGTGAACTGGTTGGATTTATGAGTAGCGGTCCTATTACAGCTGCCATCCTGGAAAAAGATAATGCAGTAGAAGATTTCAGAAAACTGATCGGATCTACCAATCCTGCTGATGCCGCCGAAGGAACCATCCGTAAACTGTTTGCTGCCTCAATTGGTGAAAACGCAGTACACGGAAGTGATAGCGATGAAAATGCAAAGATTGAAGGCGACTTCTTTTTCAGCAAACTTGAACAGTTTTAAGTAGAAAGATAATCATTGCGAAGCCCCCGTTTTGGGGGCTTTTGCTTTATCCCCCACCATCAATTCGAAAAGGATAAGGGTAATCCGTTGATTCAACTAAATTGCAGTAAGTAAATTACCATGACTGTTTCCCTCACCATCATCAGGTACCGCAAGGCGTTCATATTTTTTGCTATTTTATCCATGGCCCTTTTCAGGCTACCACTTTGGATGAACAGACAGATCAGTTTCTGGAAGCTAATGGGCTCAGGAAAGAACGGAAGTTTTGATAAAACGCCCGACTGGCAACAATGGGCCATCCTGGTGGTTCATCGATCAGACATGAGTAGATCGTCTTTCCATGAATTATACGGGAGTTTTATAGCAAAATGGATCAAGATGCTGGGTTGCGAAACCTGGACTGTTATTATGGAGCCCCTTGAAGGACACGGCAGTTGGGACGGTAAAAAAGCATTTGGAGCGCTTCCACCCAAAACCAATTACACAGGAATGATCGGGATACTCACCCGCGCTACTATCCGCGTTTCCAAATTAAAAGCATTCTGGAGCAATGTGCCTGCGGTTTCCAATAAAATGAGTGGCGCTACAGGGCTTATCTGTTCTTTAGGCATTGGCGAAATACCCCTGATCAAACAGGCTACATTCAGTGTTTGGGAATCAAAAGAAGCCATGCAACAGTTTGCTTACCAGATGAAAGAGCATGCTGAAGTGGTGAGGAAGACCCGACAAGAAAACTGGTATAGTGAAGAGATGTTTACCCGTTTTCGCATCATCCATGCAACAGGAACGATCAAGGGGATTAACCCATTGGACGGAAAGTTGTAGATTTGGGCACGAATCAAACGAGTTCCGCTATGTGGGACGCTTGTATATGAAAAATATTAAATTGATAGAAGTGCCCTCCGAGATCGGTGCGGGTACCAGGGGCGCCAGTCTGGGTATCGATGCCATCAAAATAGCCGCACTTGATTTTATGAGCAATTTCTTTGTTCATTTTCCCTCAGAAAAAATAGAAGTTGAAAATCAATTGTTGTTCGAGCCTATTCAGTCTCCCTACGCCAAGCGCATCCACGGTGTACTCACCATGTATGAAAGAGTGAGTAAGGCAGTGAGTGAATCAATGAAAGCGCATTTCTTTCCGGTGCTGATCAGTGGTGACCATAGCAATGCCGGCGGAACCATTGCCGGCATCAAGATCGCCAAACCAAAAAGTAAGCTGGGGGTGATCTGGATCGATGCTCATGCCGACCTGCATACGCCGTATACCACTCCCTCCGGGAACCTGCATGGTATGCCGTTGGCGGCTTCCATTGGCGAAGACAATGAAGAGAATAAAGTTCATGATCTGGATGAAAAAACGATCCGGCTTTGGGATCAGTTAAAAAAGATCGGAAAGATCAACCAGAAAGTATTGCCAGAAGATGTGGTCTTTATCTCCCTCCGGGATTTTGAACGGGAAGAAAAAGCCATCATTGAAAAATATGGCATGAAGGTGATCACCACCAGTGATGTGCGAAGAAATGGTGCCGAAAATGTTTGCAGGAAAGTGCTGCGCTACCTCAGTGATTGCACCGATATCTATGTAAGTTTTGATGTGGATAGTTTAGATTCCTCTATCTCCAAAGGAACAGGAACCCCGGTTAGCAATGGATTGAGAGAACGCGAGGCTGAAGATCTGATCAGTAAATTCATGCAAAACCGAAAAGTATGTTGCTTCGAGATCACCGAAGTAAATCCTACGCTGGATAAAGAAAATCTGATGGCCGAGATCGCATTCAATATCCTGCAACGCAGTGTGAATGTACTGATGATGAACTAAGGCTGATCTTACTGATACATTGGTTACACAATTTTTATGCTGAAATACTTACTCTTCCTGTTTATTTTTTCAGGGTCTGCCTGTTATGGACAACAATCTAAAACCTATAAGGATTCCCTTCTTGCCTACCAGCACGAATATACTGCCAGCCATGAAGTAGTAAAGGGAAAGGATAAACGCTTTTTCAGGTTCTTCCCCATTGACCAGCAGTTTGCGGTAATGGCAACGGTTGAAAAATTATACGACAGTATTGGATTTACCATGAAGACCTCTGCAGGAACGCTTCAACATTATTTGAAATACGGCCGTTTGAATTTTACCTTATCAGGCAAACAATATTCTTTGTTTGTGTATCAGAGCAGCGACCTGATGAAAAAAGAAAAATACCGGGATTATCTGTTCGTGCCATTTACCGATGCTACTACGGGCGACGAGTCATATGGAGGTGGTCGCTACCTTGAATTCTATATTACTGATATCCATCACAACAGCTTGTTCATTGATTTCAACAAGGCCTACAATCCTTATTGTGCCTATGCTACAGGGTTTCACTGTCCCATTCCGCCAAAAGAAAATCAATTGTCTGTTGCCATCAAAGCAGGTGAGATGGCATTTGGTAAACATCATTGAGAAAATCCTTTCAGGCACAAAAAAACCGAAGCGAACTCCGGTCTATAATTGGTTGAGATAAAATATTTACATACTTGCATTCATTCTTTTGGTCCTGAGATTGTTCAGTGAAGGATCCATTTCAATGGCCTTGTCGCACATCGCCTTCCCTTTTTCTGTTTGCCCTTTTTTCTGAAAACATAATCCGGCCTGGTATAAGGCCTTGCCATCTTTCATATTCATTTCCATCAGCTTTTGGCAATAACCCAAAGATTTATCGTACTGCTTACGTCCGTAAAAAAACTCAGCCAGGTCGCGGTAGATATCCGTATCACCCGGTTTGGAATCATGCACTTCTGCCAACATCTTTTCGCCCGTTTCAAATGCCCCGCTGTACACATAGGAAAACCCTACATTCTCTTTCCATTCCCTGCTTTTCGGATATCCCTGATCGGTAGCCTTATTAAAATATATTATGGCAGAAGCATAATTTTCAGCAGCGAAATATAAAAGGGCCAGTTCAAATGACCAGGTCGATTCAGTTGACTTTAATGCAATGGCTTTCTCATAATATTTGATAGCCTGTGGCTCCAGTTGCATTTCCAGATAGGTCTTGCCCAGGGTATACAGCAATTCTGCATCAGTAGGTCTTTGTTCCACCAGGGTCAACAATTTCTTTTCAGCTTTCCCATATTCTTCTAGTTGAAAAAGGGAAAGGGCAATGATCTTTTCAGCATCGGGGTAATCTTTGCATTTTTCAGCAAATTGAATGGCTTTTTGATACTGGTGGTAATTATAAAATAGTTCGGTCAATTCCTTAATGGCGATTGGGTTGGATGCATCCAACTCGTTGAGTTTCGTAAAATTTCGTAAGGCAGCATCCGTTTTCCTCATAGCCAAATTAGCATAACCATTTTCAATATAAGCAGCTGTATATGAAGGATTTTTGTGAATTGCCTGATCAAAATATTTAGACGCCAATAACCAGCGGCTTTGTGCTTTTTCAGAAATTCCTTTTTGGTAAAAATATACAGCACTATCTGCCTGTTGGGCATTGGCCAGCACCTCTAAATTGAGCAGGAATATTATTCCGAGAATGGTTTTCATGTAGATATTCATACAAAAATGATTCCAACTATTTTAATACTATAGAACCTAACGCTGGAATATGCACATTTATTTCAAAAATTTGGTTCTTATTATCAACAGGGGTACAGGTTATATCAGGATTAAACACCGTTCCGGTGCCCCAGTAGCGAAGATCATCGCTATTAAACAACTCTTTCCAGGCTTTTTTGCCTTGTACCCTTATCTTCCAATCGCGGCGCACCACCGGGGTCATATTCAGAATGACGAGCAGGTCGTCTTTCTTTTTCTTACCCTTACGTTTGTATACGATCACCGATTCGGCACGATGATTCAGGTCTACCCACTCGAACCCACCAATATCGAACTGCAATTCATGTAAAGCAGGTTCTGATCGGTACAGTTGGTTAAGGTCCTTCACACATTGCTGCATCATTTTATGGCAATCGAAATTCAATAAATCCCAACTCAATTCAGTTTTGTAATTCCATTCGGTTGTTTGCGCAAATTCATTTCCCATGAACAACAATTTTGCTCCGGGGTGGGTAAACATATAGGTATACAGTACCCGCAGGTTGGCAAATTTCTGCCATTCGTCGCCGGGCATTTTATAGATCATTGGACTTTTACCATGTACCACTTCATCATGGCTAAGGGGCAGCATAAAATTTTCGTCGTTGAAGTACATCATGCTGAACGAAAATTTATCCTGATGAAATTGTCGCATAAGTGGATCCATCTTAAAATAATCCAGCGTGTCGTGCATCCAGCCCATCATCCACTTCATTCCAAATCCAAGTCCACCATGTGTGGTTGGCGCCGAGATCTTTGGCCAGTCTGTTGCTTCCTCTGCAATGGTTTGCACATCCGGAAAATCGCGGTAGATGGTCTCATTAAAATGTTTCACAAATTCAATGGCTTCCAGATTCCCATTTCCACCAAACTCATTGGGTGTCCACTGCCCTTCAGTACGCGAATAATCCAGTCGTAAAATAGAACTTACCGCATCAACCCTGATGCCATCGATATGAAATTTATCCATCCAATATCTTGCACTGCTGATCAGAAATGATTTTACCTCTCCCCGACTGTAATTGAAAATATAGCTGTTCCAGTCTGGATGATAGCCCTTACTCATATCCCCATACTCGTATGTATGTGTGCCATCGAACATGAAAAGTCCATGTGCATCATAGGGAAAATGTGAAGGCACCCAATCGAGTACCACACCTATTCCGGCCTGGTGAAATGCATCGATCAGTTTCATACATTCCTCGGGATTTCCAAATCGCGAAGTGGGCGCAAAATAACCTGTCCCCTGATAACCCCAGCTGCCATCATAGGGAAATTCCATAATGGGCATTAACTCTACATGGGTAAAGCCCATTTCCAGCACATAGGGCACTAATCTTTCGGTGATCTGTTCATAGTTGTTGAAGCTTTCTTCATCGGAAGCTACCGGACGCATCCAACTGCCCAGATGAACTTCGTATACGCTCCAGGGTGCGTTCAAAGCATTATGCTTTTTTCTTTTCTTCATCCAGGTGTTGTCTTGCCAATCGTATTCCGATTGCCAGCAAATAGAACCTGTACCCGGCCTGATCTGCCAGTAATTGGCATAAGGATCCCCTTTTTCCAGTTCCATGCCTTTATAGCCCTTGATCTGGTATTTATAGGCCGTTCCCTTTTCAATGCCCGGAATAAAGCCTTCCCAGATGCCTGAATGATCTAGTCTTACAAATAACGGATGTGCATCCTTTTGCCAGTTGTTGAATTCACCCATCACCCACACAGCAGTGGCATTGGGTGCCCATACTGAAAAATAATATCCTGTTTGATTCAACACCTGTTTGCAATGGTTTCCGAATTTTTCATGGGCATTGTACAAAGTGCCTTGCTGAAAATTTCGTATATCCGTTTCCGTGAATAATGAGTAATTCCAAACAGGCTTAGTACTATCAATGAAATGAGTATCCTCATATGGCTTGGCCTGGATGCTCTTTGCTGCAGGCCTTTTTGCTGAAGTACTCGGTATTTTTTTGGGTGACAATGCCATGAGGATAGTATTAATGCTAGGGCCAGAGGAAGATTTTCTTTAACGTTAAATTATGAATACACTGCAATGAATTTACAATATAATTGTGGACTTTTGCGACAGAATTTAGCAAGGCCCGTTTTTAATCAACTTACCAATGTTCAAACTAACTTTTAGCTTTCTTGTTTTTGTATTGTTCCATTCCAATATGCAGGCCCAGCAGGCCAGCTTCTCAGGTACCATAACCGATACGCTTCAGAAAAAGCCGGTAAAGAATGTAGTGGTTGCCCTGTTGCATCCCGGAGATTCAATCTTACTGCGTTTTACCCGTACAGATGCTTCCGGTAACTACCAGATCAATCAGCTTCCCTTTGGTCAGTATATCCTATTAACCACCCACTCCTATTTTGCCGATATGATCCAGACGATTGACGTCAATACTGCATCATTTGAGGTTCCCGGTATCTCACTCACCTCAAAAAGCAAGTTGTTGGAAGAAGTGATCGTGAAAAGCGGATCACCCATTAAGATCAAAGGAGACACCACCGTATTTACTGCCGATAGTTTTAAAGTTCGTGCCGGTGCTAATGTAGAGGAGTTACTGAAAAAATTGCCCGGGATCCAGGTCGATAAGAATGGGAAAATTACTGCCATGGGCGAACAGGTTAAAAAAGTATTGGTAGATGGTGAAGAATTTTTTGGAGATGATCCGGGTATCGCTACCAAGAACCTTCGGGCAGATATTGTGAAGGAAGTGGAAGTATATGATAAGAAATCTGATCAGGCCGTATTCACAGGCATTGATGATGGGGTAAAGGACAAGACGATCAACCTGAAATTAAAAGACAATGCGAAGAAGGGATATTTTGGTAAAGCAGAAGTGGGCACAGACTTCAAGAATTATTACAACAACAGCATCATGGGCAATGATTTCAAGGGTAAGCGAAAACTCGCTGCTTATGGGATCATGAGCAATACGGGGCAAACGAACCTCGACTGGCAGGATGCACAGAATTTTGGTGGCGGAAATGACAATATGATGTTCATGGAAGACGGGATGGGTATTGCCATTATGAATGAATCAGATGCAGGTAGCCTGGGATCAATACCCACCAACTGGAACGGTGGACTGCATTACAGCAACAAATTCAACAACGATAAACAAAGCTTGAATACGGGGTATAAGTTTACGAAGTTGAACAGTCCGAGCGGACAAACCACTTTCACCAAGAATTTCATCGGCGATTCCTCCTACTCTACCAACACAGCGAGCAATGGGTATTCCAGCAAATTCAAGCAAACCTTCAATGGAAGTTTTGAAACCATGCTGGACTCGGCCAATACGCTCAAATTCACGGTTAAGGGCAATAGCAACAGCTCTACCAACAACAATAACTATCATTCCGAGTCGTTCACAGATGCACTTGCCTTTATCAATAAAAGCGACAGGAAAACCTCCGGAAAAGTTGATAACCTGGATATGAATGCCACGGCTTTGTGGAAACATAAATTCAAAAAGAAATCGCGCACCATTTCTATCAATACCGATTTCACGATCAAGCAGGCTAAGTCTGATGGATTTTTATATACCCTTAACGATTTTTATAAAACAGGGATCCCCATCTCGCATGATACCACTGATCAGCAAAACATCAGGGATAATCAATCGCAGAACTATTCTACCAACATCACCTACACCGAGCCGTTATCGAAAAACCTATTCATGTCGCTGAACTATAATTTCAGTATCATCAATAGTGATAATAACCGGAAAAGTTTTGTGAAAGACGGTTTTGGCGGGTATTCAAAACTTATTGATTCACTCAGCAATCAATATCGTTATAATCAGGTGAGCAACAGGCCGGGTATTGATCTGCGGTGGAATAAGAAAAAACTGAATGTCGGCATAGGTACAACCATTGCCTACAATAATTTTGAGCAGAAGAATATCAGTACCGGCGTTAACCGACCTTATGATTTTTTGAATATTTTTCCGCGGGCCAACCTCCGAATCAAGATGAAAAAGAATCAGTTCATCAATGCCAATTATAATGGTTCATCCCAGCCCCCTTCTCTTGATCAGTTGCAACCCATCACTGACAATTCGGATGTTTTGAATAAAACGGTGGGGAATCCGGATCTGAAACAGTCGTTTCAGCACAATGTGAATTTGGGATACAATTTTTACAACGTACTTAAGGAACGCAATCTTTGGATGAATATCTGGTCAAGTTTTACCCAAAAAGCATTTGTTTCTGAAACCACTATTGACCTAGATAGTGCCAAAAATATACATAGAACCGTCAATGCAAATGGTGTGTATAATATTAATTTTTATAGCCAGTATGGATTCAAATTGAAGAAACCGGGTATCTGGATACGTGTTGGCCCCTCCATCAGTCAGGGTAGGAATGTAACCGTGCTCAATACCATCAAGTCGGGGTTGCCTGCTTCACACGACATTGCGGTGAACAACAATGGCCGGTATTCCTTGAATTTGGAATTCAGCAAAGAGAAAGAAAATAAGTACAGTTTTGGTTTCAATTCATCTTTTGGCATCACCAAAGTGAAGAATAGCATCAATACGCTGGCGAATGCTCAATATCGAACATTGGAATTGAGTGCTAACGGTGATCTTACCATCCTCAAAAAATACCAGTTGCATTCTGATGTACGATATGAAGCCAGACAGAAGGATCCACGTTTCACTACCAATAGCAACAATGTTTTATGGAATGCAATGTTGAGCCGCAAATTTGTAAAGGATAAGTTGGAACTGGGCCTCTTCGTTAGTGATATACTGAACCAGAACCGTGGCTTCGACCGCAATTTTTCTGATTACCGATATACCGAATCTTATTACAATACCCTGAAAAGATATTGTATGCTAAATTTAACATGGAACTTCAGTAAGAATCATGCGGCTGTTCAAAATATGTTTTAACCATGATGAAAGTATTTATGAAATCAATATTGCTGATATTTCTTTCCTGCGTTACTGTTCAGTTATCTGCCCAGCAGTTCATCAACCAGGGCATGATCGAATATGAAGTGAAGATCAATAATCACAAAGCCATGGGTGATGGTGAATTTGCAGAAATGTTCAAAGACAAGATCCCTAAATTATCCACGGCGTATTATCAGCTCTTCTTCAATGCTGAAAAAAGTATTTATATATTTAACCGAAAGCAGGATGAGGTTAGGATCATGTGGGACAATGGCAATTCGGATGAAAATATATGGTTCACCGATTTTGTAAAAAGTAGTTTTATTCAACAGAAATCTGTTTTTGGCGAAACCTATATCCTCACGGATAGTTTGATCAATATCAACTGGAAGATCACCAATGAAACCCGTGAGATTGCCGGATTCAACTGCCGGAAAGCGATAGGTAAAATTTTCGACAGCGTTTATGTATTTGCATTTTATACCGACGAGATTACGGTAAGTGGTGGCCCCATGAGTTTACACGGATTACCCGGAATGATCATGGGCATTACCATTCCACGAATGTTCAGCAGTTGGGTAGCTACAAAATTGCAGTTGAATGGAGTGGATGATAAGAAATTAACGCCCCCTACAAAAGGCATCAAGAAAAAAGCAAAAGACCTGGCAGGCACTGTTATCAAAGCCACTAAAGACTGGGGCAGTTATGGAACCCAGGCCTACTGGTCAATTTTCTTATAAATATTAGATCACAAATCCATCGGGAATGATCGCCATCTTTTTGATCACTACTATTCCATCCTTCACAGTATACAGCGAATGATCTGAATCCGGTAAATGAGTGCCTCCGGTGATGGACACATCATTGCCGATCCGGCAATTTTTATCGACGATCGCATTTTTTATAAAACAACGCTCCCCGATCCCCATTTTTGGAATTCCTTTTTCTATTGAATAATTCATCTCCAGGATCGTTTCATAATAATCACTACCCATGATATAAGTACTGATGATCTGTGTTTCTTTTCCGATACGGGTCCTGATGCCCACCACACTATTTTCGATACTGGCTCCATGTAAGATGCAACCCTCGGCCAGTATACTGCTTTTGATATGGGTATCGGTGATCTTTATTGGCGGAAGCATACGCGACCGGCTGAAGATGGTCTTGGTATTATCGAACAGATTAAATGGTGGAATCTCCATCGTGAGGGCCAGGTTGGCTTCATAGAAGGAATAGATATTTCCGATATCGGTCCAGTACCCTTCATATTGAAAACTCACTACTTTGTGCTGATCAATGGAAGAAGGCATGATCTCTTTTCCGAAATCGGTGGCTTCTTTTTTATCTATCAACAAGAGGTCGAATAATAATTTCCGGTTGAAAATATAAATACCCATCGACGCCAGATAATTCCGGCCTTGCTCCTGCATTTCAGCACCGGTATCACTTACCCAATCGGCCAGGATCTCTTTGGCAGGTTTTTCTACAAATGATGTAATGAATTGATCTTCGTTGGCTTTTAAAATACCGAACTCAGGAGCTTCCCGATCACCCACGGGAATAGTTGCGATGGTAATATCGGCACCTTTGTCGATATGATTTTGCAGCATATCGCTGAAATCCATCTGGTATAGTTGGTCACCACTCAAGATCAGCACATATTCAAAATCATTATTGCCGATATGTTTCAATGATTGCCGTACCGCATCTGCTGTACCCTGGAACCAGCCCAAACTATCGGGTGTTTGTTCTGCCGCCAGAATATCCACAAACCCGGAACTGAATGCACTGAACTGGTAGGCATTCTTAATATGTTTGTTCAGCGACGCAGAGTTATATTGCGTGAGTACGAACATCCTGTTTATTTTCGAATTGATACAATTCGAAATGGGAATGTCTACCAACCTGTACTTTCCTGCAATAGGCACTGCCGGCTTGCTACGGGTTGAGGTCAATGGATAAAGCCTGCTGCCTGCGCCTCCGCCCAGGATAACGGCGATTACTGATTTGCTGATCTCAAATTGTTTTGCTTTCATCATATCGATTGATAAAGGTTTATATATTTTCCTGCACTGCTTTGCCAGCTATTGTCTACTTGCATCATTCTTTGCCTTACTGCGGCAAGTGTTTCCTTATCATGGTATAGGTCTACCCCACGATGGATAGAATACGTGATATCCCAAACACTGGCCGAGTTGAACCGGATACCAAATCCGCCTGGTTCGCCAAAATCGATCACGGTATCTTTTAATCCACCCGTACTGCGTACAACCGGTACCGTTCCATAGCGCATGGCATACATCTGGTTTAGTCCACAAGGCTCTACCCTACTGGGCATCAGGATAAAATCGGCGCCCGCATACATTTGATGGGCCAGCTTTTCATTGTATCCAATTTGTGAATTGTAATATCCCACATAATGCTGGTTCATTGCGGCCAGTTGTTTTTCCAGATCAGGATCACCACTGCCCAGGATCAAAAAATTCATTTTGTTGTTCATGTGGTATAAAGCATCACCGATGGCCAGGGGCAATAGGTCGGCTGCTTTTTCTGCTACCAGTCTGCCAATGAAAATGAACAGGGGTTTATTGATATCGAGTCCAAAATCTTGACAAAGTTTTTTCTTGTTCAGTTGTTTACCAGCGTCAACATCAGCTTCGGAGAAATTATCGAGGATATACGTATCCGTTAGCGCATTCCAAACCGTCGTGTCGATCCCATTCAGTATGCCACTGCATTTGCCGCGTTCATATTCAAAAAGTTTTTCGAGTCCGTTGGCGGTGCTGGTGAGTTCTTCCATATAACTTGGACTAACCGTACTCACCTTGCTTGCGCATTTTATCCCGGAGGCCAATGGATTGATGGTATCGTTCCAATCGAGCTTTCCCCATTGCCAGCTATCCCAGGCAGGCAGGTAATGGCTTTTATCCCATCCCATCCATCCCTGGTATTGTGCATTGTGGATGGTGAGTACAGTAGGGATCGAAGCAAGCTGACGATAAGCAAAGCAATGCTGCATCATGAAAGGAATCAGTGCCGTGTGATGGTCGTGTACATGCACAACATCTGGCCGATGTTGCCAGTTGCTGAGCCAGTCTACCACCGCTATCTGAAAAGCCGTGAAGCGTTCCGTGTCATCCTCATATGTATAAACTTTTTCACGATCGAGCAAACCAAAGATGTCTACACAGTACAGATCAAAGCCCAGTGTATTGTGCTTTTCTTTGATGATGGTGTACTCGTATTGAAATGGGCCCATGCCGAAACTTCCTTTGTGATCCACCACCCACTCATGATCGTATAGAAATTTTGTGCGATGCATGGGAACAACCACTTTAACATAGTGCCCCAGTTCCTGTTGATATCTGGGCAAGGTGCCCACTACATCTGCTAGTCCGCCCACCTTGGCCATCGGATAACATTCCGCACTGATATGTATGATTTCCATTTTGTGAATTATTGCCGTTTCAATTTACCAATCATTTCAATTCAAACCTATTTGCAATCAAAATTTTTCTCAATCAGCAAATTATTCTATTTTCAAGCACCTAAATTAACGATTATGTCAAATGAACTAAAAGATCAGATCAGTGATGATGTAAAAACCACTGGTATTCCAACCAATTACGGAGCACTGGGAACCTTGGTTACCGTATTCTTTTTCTGGGGATTTATTGCAGCCGGGAATAGTGTGTTTATCCCTTTCTGTAAACATTATTTTAGTCTTGATCAGTTTCAAAGTCAGCTGATCGATTTTGCATTTTATACCGCTTATTATATTGGAGCCCTGGCCTTATTCGCTTATGGAGCATTTGGTGGAAAGGACCTGGTAGGTAAATGGGGGTACAAAAAAAGTATAGTATATGGCTTGCTGTTCTCTGCATTGGGTGCGGCTGCTATGATCATTGCTGTATATGCCAATACTTTTGCAGGCATGTTGGTTGGACTCTTTATTGTTGCCCTTGGCTTTTCTCTGCAACAAACAGCGGCTCAGCCATTTGCTATATCGCTGGGAGATCCTGCTACCGGACTTAGCCGGGTAAATTTAGGAGGCGGTATCAATTCATTTGGAACCACCATCGGCCCTATCGTGGTGGCTTTTGCTTTATTTGGTACCACAGCCGCTATTTCCGATGAACAAATTGCAGCACTTAGCTTGAGCAAGGTAATTGTGCTCTATGTATGTGTTGGCGCTCTATTCATAAGTGCTGCCGCATTATTCTTTTTTTCAAAGAAAGTACCTGCAGGTGTGTTGATCGAAAAAACGGAGAATGCCAATAAGGCCTTATATACCTTACTGATCATGACTGGTTTATTGGTGGTGATGTTCACGCCTGTTTTTAATAGCTATAAAGTAGATCTTAGCAATGCCACTGTTGATGAGCAACATGCCATGAATGCTTACAGGATGAAATGGTTAATGGGTGCTTTTGCTGTAGTGGTGCTGGGTTTATTGGCAGCCAATATGAGTGCTAAGAAAAAAGCAGATGGCTGGGGAGCGATGCAATATCCTCAGTTGGTGCTGGGTATGCTTGCCATATTTGTGTATGTGGGTGTTGAGGTGGCCATCGGCAGTAATTTAAGTGAACTGCTTAAGCAAAAAGATTTTGGAGGATACCAGTCATCAGAGGCTGCACCTTTTATTTCCATGTACTGGGGTAGTTTGATGATCGGTCGTTGGGCCGGAGCCGTGAATGCGTTTAAATTAACCACCAGCACCAAGAATATTTTAAAATTCTTTGTTCCGTTGCTGGCATTCGGCATCATCATCGGTGTGAATACCGTTGCGGGTTACGAAATGAAATCTCTTTATTTTTATGTGGTTTGTGTGTTGGTACAGATCGCTGCTTCCTATATCAGCAATGATAAACCTGCCCGCACCTTGCTGGTGTTTAGTTTGCTGGCAGTGTTAGCCATGACAATAGGATGTATGACCACCGGCACTATTGCTATTTATGCATTTTTAAGTGGTGGACTTTTCTGTTCTATTATGTGGCCTTGTATTTTCAACCTGTCTATTGCAGGCTTAGGAAAATATACCACACAGGGATCTGCATTCTTAATTATGATGATCCTGGGTGGTGGTATCATACCTCCTATTCAGGGTAAATTGGCAGATGTGATCGGTATACACCACTCTTATTGGGTTCCTGTTGTATGTTTTGCCTATTTGGCTTTCTTTGCTTTTATTGTAAAACAAATTTTAGGCAAACAAGGAATCAATTATGATGTAGCTGAAAACACTACAGGGCACTAATTTTAAAATATCTGAGTTCAACAAATGGCAACTTCAAAAGAATATGCAATCGGCATCGATGTAGGTGGTACCACTACTAAATTCGGTATTGTGAATAGCAAGGGTGAAATTCTGGATCAGGATCGCATCCCCACTAATGAACACGAAAATGTAGAAGAGTTCATCGATGATCTGTATGCCAAGCTGGCTCCTATGATCAAAAAAGTAGGTGGCAATGCTGCTTTCGCGGGTATTGGTATGGGCGCTCCCAATGGGAACTTTTATACCGGTACCATCGAATATGCGCCTAACCTGAAATGGAAGGGCATCATTCCGATCGCAGAACTGATGGAAAAAACATTCGGCCTTCCTACCAAACTTACCAACGATGCAAATGCTGCAGCCGTGGGTGAATTTATGTACGGATGTACCAAGGGCGTAAAGAATTTCATCACCATCACCCTGGGTACCGGTGTGGGTAGCGGCATATTTATTGATGGGAAGATATTATTAGGACATGATGGATTTGCGGGTGAACTCGGACATACCATTATTCGCCCGGGTGGACGTATGCATAAGAGTACCGGTATGGCCGGCAGTCTGGAAGCCTATGCTTCGGCTACGGGTGTACGTGAGACTGCCATCGAAATGCTGACCGAACAACCCGAAACGGAAAGCTTGCTGCGCAATTATACCATCAATGAACTCACCAGTGAGAATGTATATGAGTGTGCGATGCAGGGCGATAATATTGCCAACCGAATCTTCGAATTTACCGGTCAAATACTGGGAGAATCCCTAGCCAATTTTATCTTGTTCTCTTCACCCGAGGCTATTGTATTATTTGGCGGACTCACCAAGGCGGGAAATTTACTGCTGATCCCTACCCGGAAATATATGGAAGCTAATCTTCTTCCCATTTTTAAGAACAAGGTTAAACTGTTATTCAGTGAGCTTAAAGAGGCCGATGCCGCAATCTTAGGGGCCAGCGCATTGGTGTGGGATCTTGAACAATAAAATTGCAGATCTATTTAATGATGAATACAGCTGGCACCGCCCGCTGTCCTTCCTTATCACTGGGTTTAATCGTTTCTTTACCATTCACCAGCATACAGCTGCTGCCTCCACCGTCAAGATTGATGGCTTCCACACAACCCAAACTGATCAGTATCCGTGCTTCCTGCTCCAGCGTAGCGCCTTCTGCAAGGCCCGGAAAACGGCCCTGGATCAATAATATCACCAGGTACCCATCTTTCGTGTAACCCATTGCTGTGCGCGGATGCTTATCCTTGATGGCCTTTCCGGCAAATTTCATCTCCTGATCATTGCTGATCATTACCTGCCCGTCTTGTACTAATACAGGCCCACCACCTACAGCCGTTTCCATATTCCAGGTAGAAAAATGACTTTGCCCTTTATATTTTTTAAAGGGCATCAATGTTGAACTGTCTTTGATCGGCATCAATGCCGATTGAATGGCCAATGCATTTTTATTAGACGAGTCGGTGTACAACCAGGCAATATCTGCTTTTCTGTTCTTTGAGATGCCAATGGCACTGCCTAATGGATGCTTATATTGAAAAGTATCTTTCCCCCGCATGGGAATGCTGTTCAAATTATAAGCAAGAAGATTTCCTTCTTTGATGACCACATTCAGGTTCTGGTTCTTGTCGAAATTGAAAAAGCTGGCATTCACTAACAACAAAGGATGTTGTTCCTTTTCATAGAACTGCTGCAAGGTTAATCTTCTGTGCCAGCTGGTATCTGCCGTAAATTGAAGGGCTTTATTGCGTAATTCAGCCATGACAAAATAGGCGATAAAGGGTTTCCCATCCAATGAATCATGCGTATAGTACACATGAAATCCTTTTGGAAGCGGTGCATATTTCACATCATCATTGATCCAGGAAAGTTGGGCCCGGGTATGTTGATAGCCCACAATCAGCAACAGTAATAAAATATATTTTTTCATACTCAGGTCATTTCAGCATTTGTAAAAGATCCTTCATGTGTTGTTGACTACGATCGAGATTGATGAAGCCGCGGCGCGGACGATCGAGGTCGAGTATCACAAATATGACCAGTGTGATCAGGATGATAAAACCGGCAAAAGCCAGTCTGTTCAATTTTTTCTTATCATCTACCGAGTAACCAATGAAGAAACAACAGATCAGGGAAAGTGAAAAAAGC
>CAIRHQ010000004.1 GCA_903878475.1 uncultured Bacteroidota bacterium
CTCCGGTTCTGCTCAACGGCCGTTTCCTGAAGGGTAGGCAAACACAAGCTGATCCCATCACAAAAGCCATCCAGTAATAAACCGCCGGTTTCAATGGAATAATGAATAAGGCTTTCGGCTTGGGTATTATGCTGACTAACACTAAACACAAGTGCAGGACTATTGATCCCCTGTTTCATCAAACGAATAAATAGCTGCCTGATATTTTGCAGTGCATTTCGGCCCGTACTGCTCAAACATATCACCACGGTTTTATCTTGCCTGAACCTGAGCAATAAATTTTCCATAACTGATTCGGTCAGTGATCCTGGCGCACAGTTCAACCGCACAAAATTTACGAGGCCAGATTGTTCCCGATTTTCATCCAGGTATTGATCAGTATTAAAGATCGGAAAGCAATGGGATTTACTCTTTGCCTTAGTCCAGGCATCATGATCCATGATCTGTTTCAGTGTGCCCGGCAAGCCAAATTCCAGTTCCTGATTTGCGGTAAAAATATAGTCAGCTGCAGCATCTCCTATATTCCATTTATCCAATGCAGCATCATACATATATCCGATGCTTTGCAGATCGGTTGGTAAAATATTTTTTCTGTTACTGAAATCGGCAACCACCACGGGCACCTGTTTGCCTCCTATATTGCTGAGCTCGTCTGTTGTTCTTCGCCTGTAGTCAAAGGGTGAATAAGGAAGGGTTTCCAAAGCCACAGTATTTCCTATAGCGACGCTTCCTGAATTTTCATATCTACGAACAATATCACGGCATACGGGTATTTCCAGTTCGGGGTCTTCTGTTAAACTTACCCTGATCGTATCTCCAATACCATCTTCCAGCAAGGTGCCAATACCAATAGCAGATTTGATCCGGCCATCTTCTCCATCTCCTGCTTCGGTTACGCCTAAGTGAAGCGGATAGCATTCACCAAACTCTTCCATCATATGTTTGATGAGCAACCGGTAAGCATGCACCATCACCTGAGGATTGCTGCTTTTCATACTCAATATGATCTGGTGATAATCTTCTGAGCGAGCAATGCGCAAAAATTCCATGGCACTTTCAACCATGCCCATGGCTGTATCACCATATCGACTCATGATCCTGTCGCTCAAACTTCCGTGATTGGTGCCGATGCGCATAGCCGTTCCATATTCTTTACAGATGCTCACCAAAGGGGTAAACCGTTCCCGGATCCTTTCAATCTCTTCTGCATATTCAGCATCGGTATATTCGATCTGCTCAAATTTTTTCTTGTCAACGTAATTGCCTGGATTCACCCTCACTTTCTCCACGATACGCGCCGCGATCTCTGCCGCATTGGGTGTAAAATGAATATCGGCGATCAACGGGGTTTCATATCCTCTTTTCCTCAATTCGTCTTTGATGAGTTGCAGGTTTTCGGCTTCTTTTTTGGAAGGGGCAGTGATGCGTACCAGATCGGCACCGGCTTCAATACATCGGATGCTTTGTTCCACGGTAGCCATCGTATCCATGGTATCGGTAGTGGTCATGGTTTGTACCAGTATCGGATGCCCATTGCCCAATAGCAGCTTGCCGATCCTTACTTCGCGGGTAGGTAATCGACGGTAATCAGTTAATGAAGAACAGTAGAATTGCATAGTTGTTGCGTTGCTGCAAAAATAACAATAATTAACAGGGCATTGTTTAGATAAGTTTCATCCAGGCTGAACTTACCAATCCTTTTCCGGCTTATTGGGAGAAGCGGCATTTACTTTCCTTAGCTTATCCTGCAGATTTTTTTCCTGTTGTAACAAAGCTTTTAATTTTTCCTCCGCATCCTGCTTGCTGATCTTTGAAGGCTGTGGTTTTTGCTGCTCCTGCTTATCCTCTTCCTTCTGTTTTTGTTTATCCTGCTGGTTCTGCTTGGGTTGTTTCTTTTTGTCGTCTTCCTTTTCTTTTTGCTGTTGCTGCTGTTGTTGTTGCTGGATCAATGCTTTTTGCAAGTTCTGTCTTGCATCTTCATCTTCGGGATTCAGTTTCAGCGCATTCTTATACGCGGAAATACATTCCGGGATCTTTTTATTGTTCTGTAACACAACCCCTTTATTATAATACGATTTTGCTTTTTCTTCTTTCGACTGGCTATTGGTAAGAGCGTTCTCGTAGGCATTTACGGCATCATCAAATTGCTGGTTCTTATACAATGCATTCCCCAGATTGTATTGTGCTATGGGACCTACTTTATTACCGGATTGTACCTCCTTATATTTACTGATGGCTTTTTCATATTCCTTCTTGCCGAATGCCTCGTTTCCCTGCCGGATAAGTTGTTTATCTTTTTGTGCATGAGAAAACATGGGCATCAAACTTCCCATCAAGACCAATACAACCGGTATGGCTTGTTGCACGCCCATTTTATTTTTACCCAATGATCTGGTTTCGGGCAGCAACAATTCGGTTAGTAACAACAATAGCATCAGGCCCAAAAACCATTGAAAATAATTTTTATAATTAATCAGCGAATCTTCGGTGACCGTTCGCTGGTCCATGCTACCCAGTTGTTTTTGCAGGCCTGCGAGTACTTCATCTGTGCTGGTGAACAACTGATAAGTTCCATTTGCCTTTGCAGCAATATCGCGCAAACTGGTTTCGTTAAGTTTGGTGACCACGGTATTCCCGTTGATATCCTTTTTTAATTCATTGGTAGTTTCATCCAGTATGGTGGCTCCTTCCGGTGATCCAATACCGATCGTATTAATGCTAACCCCCTCATTCGCCATTTGGGAGGCGATCTTCAGGGCTCCTTCATCATGGTCTTCTCCATCACTGATCAGGATGACTGCCTTATATTTTTTTTCTCGGCCATTGAAAGCACTTGAACACATGGTCAGTGCATCTCCGATCACGGTTCCCTGAGTAGGTACCGCATCCGGTGAAGCAGCAGACAGGAACATTTTAGCTGCACCATGATCACCGGTGAGTGGCATTTGCAGATAAGCCCTTCCGGCAAACACTACAATACCTACCCTGTCGTTACTGAGTCCGTCGATCAACCTGCCCAGTAATTGCTTGGCACGATCGAGTCTGGAAGGCTTGATGTCCTGTGCCAGCATACTTTTGCTAACATCCAATGCGATCATTACATCAATGCCATTACGATTAACTTTTTCTGAACCCTGGGGTGAACGCAGGTTGGCGAGTGCCAGCACACCGATAGCAAAAGCCAGACAGATCAACAGAAATTTTTGGGTGAATCGCTTAGGCGAATAGGATTTCGTGATGGCATGTACAAGCCGTTCGTCGCCGATTTTTTGAATGGTCTTTTTTTTCCACCTCAACAGCAAAAAATACAACAGCACAAAAACCGGAATGATGGCCAGTGCTGCTAAATAATTGATATGTTGAAAATGAATATTCATGCAAACAGAACTCCATTAATGAGGCTGTAAAAAATTGGAATACAATGAAGGGTCAAAATACCATTTTTCCATATGAGGATATCACAAAGGAATATTAAAACTGTTATTATTTTTTCCCCTCCATAAAACCCAATTGCTTGAGTATTGCTTTGCTGATGTCCATCCGCACTTTACTGATATCCGTTCCGGGATGGGTGGATCTTACAAACGTAACAAAGAAATATACATGCCTGTTCTCTTCAATCCAACCGGTTACCCAGCCAATATCGTGCTGGTTGTCATCTGCGCCCCAACCGGTTTTGTAACTGAGTTTATAAGCACTATTATCTTCCTGCAGCATCAAATCCCGAACGGCCTGTTGCACTGTTTTACGAAAAGGAAGCTGATCAAAATATAATCTTTTAACCAGGCCTAGTTGTTCATCAGGCGAAATTTTGAGCTTCCCGTTCAGCCAGAAAGAATCAATTGGGCCATTAATATTTTTATTGCCATAACCAATACTATCGATCCATTGTTTCAGGGTGTCTTTTCCAATACGCCTGGCTACTTCCTGAAAATATGGAACACAGCTTTGTTTGAATGCTGTGGTCAGATCCATATCCTGATTCCAGGCTTCCACAGGCCTTTTGATGCCATCCCACCGGATCACCATTTTCTCATCGATGATCCTTCCGGTCTGTAACCCTACCAGGGCGTTTACAATTTTAAAAGTAGAAGCGGGAGAAAACCGCTGGGTATCTAATTCCATATTGTACACCGTGATCTCACCACTGGCGTTATTGAGCAGGGTAAAACATCCCTCTACCTGATTTTCATCAAAATATTTTTTCAGGCTATCGTCGTTCTTTGCCTTGTTCACCTGGCAAGAGAAAAAGATCAATGAAGCGGAAAGGAGTAATAAAGAGGCAATTATTTTTTTCATGACAGGATTGATTATTGTATTGGAACGGCCTTGGACCGGCTATATTATTTTTTTGCGTTTATCCCCATATGTTTTGCGGTAGCATCCAGGGCATCATAGAATTTTTGTCCGAATTTACGCACCAGTGCATCTTTCAAAAAAACATATACCGGCACTTTCAATTTTTTTCCCAGCGAGCAGGCGGCTTTGCAATTATCTTCCCGGGGTTCGTAATTGAGGTATTCGGTTTCGTTGAGTTTACTTTTTTTTGCGATGGCTGGAAACAGGTGACAACTGATGGGCTTTTTCCATTTGATCTTTCCGTCTAGATAAGCTTGTTCGATGCCGCATTTTACAATACCCGAGGGGTCGGTGATGCCATACACGCAGATACGACTATTGATGGTGGGGGTTACCCAGCCAAATTCCTTATCATACACATAGCGTCCTTGTCGTTCAAGTTCTTTAATGCTAGCGGGTTCCAGATAGGGCAACACTTTATCAAACACAGCGTTGATCTTGTCCAGTTCCTCTTTGGCTAATGGTGCTCCGGCATCGCCATCCACACAACAAGCTCCTTTGCAGGCTGAAAGGTCGCACACGAATTGTGCTTTCACCATCTCATCACTGACCAATACGTTATCAATTGCGATCATAGGGGGCAAAGTTAAAGTATTCGAATAAAGTGAGGAATGATTGTTTTACTCCTGAAGCAAAACATGATGAAATACAAAACAGAGAAAGATTATTGATGCCCGGTCCACTTGAAGGTATTGATCAGGTGTTCAATATCGGTTTGCAGAAAATCCTGTACCGGCCGTAAAGAATCAACATTGGGGGTTACGTCGAAATAGAGGGCTCCGCGGATGAAATTCTTTGTGGTATCGCTTAGGAAGAATTGTTTGGCGGTGGCTGCATTGCCGCCCACTTTAAAGAATACGCCGGTAAGTCCGTTGGGCGTATGCATCAGGCTGTCTTTTATAGAACTGGCCACTGATTCATTTTTATTGGTGAGTTTGAATGCATCATCCACCATTTTATCAAAAACATTGATGCCTAAAGAATCTTTATAGGTGCCATCGGGCATTTTTATTTTATAGGTAGCGGATCCACCAATGATCTTATAGCTTAAGAATATTCGGCCGCCGAATTGCGGAAAATCAATATTGATCCAGTAGGGGTTTTCGGGATTGCTGTCGAAGAAAGTGCTGTCTTTGATCACCTGGGCATAAGCAGGATACTCGAAACTATAGGGAAAATCCTTATTGTCAAATTGTACATATTTACGTTCCGGAAAATCGACCTTAAAATAACCCGTTCTTTTTGAGGCATAATTGGAATTACAGGAAAATAATGCTGCAAAACAAAGCAGCATACAAAAAAAGGAAGCTATTCGAATAATAGAGCTAACAAAAGGCATGGGCTGAGTGGGTTAAAGTTGTTTGATGACTATTTTCACTTTGTCGATCCTGTTTTTATTGATGGCCAGGGGAATAAAGGTAAAATCGCCGCTCACCACAGCTTCTTCAATCTGTGGAAATTCTCCGGCGATCTCAAGCACCAGTCCGGCAAGTGAATCACTATCGCCCCGGATGCCATCAAAAGTATCTTTCGGCAATTGCATTTGTTTACATACATCATTGATCATCGTCCTGCCTTCAAAAATATAGGTATGGTCATCAATTTTTTTATTGCTGCTTTCTTCGTCATCGAATTCATCCTTGATCTCTCCAATAATTTCTTCCATCACATCTTCCAGGGTAACAATGCCTGAAGTACCACCAAATTCATCTACCACAACGGCAAAGTGTATACGCCTGTTCCTGAATTCCTGTAAAAGATCTTCAATGAGTTTTTGTTCGTGTACAAAATAGGGTTGGCGCATGAGGGCATGCCAGTCGTAGTCGGCCCCTTCATCCAGGTGCGGAAGCATGTCCTTGGTATGCAGAATACCCACTACTTCATCAAGACTGCTCCGGTAAACGGGTAGCCGTGAATAATGGAGGGCTTCTACTTTCTTTACGGTATCAGAAAAATTATAACTAAAATCGATGCCGCTTACATCGAGCCGGGTCCGCATTACCTGCTTTACGGTGGTATCGCCAAATTTCCGGATCCCTTTTAAGATCTGTTTTTCTTCGCTGGTGGCTTCATGATCGGGCAGCAGGTCAATGGCATAATCGAGGTGGGTACTATCCATTGTGGATGAATTCTCGGAGGAGAATTTTTTCTCGATCTTATCACTATACCTGACCATTCTTTTGCTGAACCGGTAAAAGAGGCTGTTAAATATTTCTACCGCCAGGGAGGCTGTTGCAGCAAACCAGATCTTATGATGGGTGGCCCATACTTTCGGGAGTACTTCACCAAACAGCAGCAACAAAAAGCTGACGGCACCTACCTTGATCAGGAATACCGGCCAGAACTGCAGGTTGAAACTACTGATCCAACTATCGATCAGGATATTTGAAATTAAGATGATGCCGATATTGACAAAACTGTTGGTGATGAGCATGGCGGCCAACAGTGTTTTGGGTTGATCAAGCAAACTCACTATCCGTCTGTATGCTGGTTTCTGCTTGGTCTTCAGCATGTTCAGGTCTTTGTAAGTAAGCGAAAAAAAAGCTACTTCTGAACCAGCGAATAAGAAAGAGAGGCAAAAAAGCAACACTATCAGAAAGATAAGTACAGTGGTAGCAGCAGGCGTGATGGCCAAAACAGAAAATGTGGGAAGCACAAAAAAATCTACAGCCGAATGATAATCCAAAACAAATGATTTATGTAAAAAATGCTACCCTACTTACAGCAGAGTGTTCCTGAATTTATTTTAATGCTCAGATTGCAATTGATCATTTCCTTCATCAACAGGGGGATTCCCATTTCCTTCAATTCCCTCATTACCCTGTATTGTTTGTCCCCCATCGGTTCGTTTATCCAGCATGATGAGGTTGTCTCCTACAATTTCAGTGGCAAACTTTTTATGCCCCTCCTTATCTTCCCAGCTGCGTGTCTTCAGGTGTCCTTCAACATATACTAAACTTCCCTTGTGCAGGTATTTCTGAGCCAGTTCTGCTAGTCCACGCCACAACACCACCGTATGCCATTCGGTTTGTGCGATCAGTTTGCCGGTTCGGTCCTTATACGATTCGGTAGTGGCCAATGAAAACTTAGCCACCGGGATATTTCCTTCCAATAATTGAATATCCGGATCCTTTCCCAAATTGCCGATCAGCATTACCCTGTTTACGCCTCTCATAAATTGTTATTTTAGATCAGTGTATTATTGGCCTGTATCGCGTTGTAACAAATTTAAAGATACATTTTTATTGAGCAAAAGGCTAAATCCTGTTTTCGGCCAGATATCCGGAAATCAGGCGCGGGAAGGGCAATTTATCAATGGTTTTCAAGGATACTTGCTCATAGCCTTTTATGGTCATGGGGGTATTGGTATGCACTTCAATGAATTGCCCATGGATCTGCTGGTGGGTAAGCTGCTGCCGTATTTTTTGGGAAAATGCCGCCTTCGCCGGATCCAGCTGCCCGAATATTTTCTTAACGGCCGATAGTTTCCAAACTGCCGGAGGGGTATATTCCTTTTCAGTTTCCACCAATACAAATTCATATAGATTTTCCCAAATATCTCCCAGGCCCCGCTTCCTCACCCATATCTTCCCCCTATGTTTAATGATAAAATAATATAGCCATCGTTGCTTCCTTTCCAATCGCTTAGCCTTTACCGGTAGTTGGTGAACTGTTTGTTGCAAAAAGGCAACACAATGCCGGTTAAGGGGGCAATCTGCACAATCAGGATTACGGGGCTTACATATTACGGCACCAAGGTCCATGATGGCCTGGTTATAGATACCGGGCTTTTGTTTATCCAGTAATTCATTGGCCAGTGTAGCAAAATATTGTTTCCCTGCGGGTTCGTCGATTGCTGTGGAGATCCCAAAATAACGCGACAGTACCCTGTACACATTTCCGTCGATCACGGCATAGGGCAGATTAAATGCAAAAGAGGCAATGGCCGCAGCGGTGTAGTTGCCGATTCCTTTTAAGGCCAATAGTTGTTCATATTGATTGGGAAATTTACCTGCATAATTTTTGCTGATGAACTTTGCTGTATGGATCAAATTTTTACAGCGGGAATAATACCCCAAACCTTCCCACATTTTAAAAACTTTAGTTTCTGGAGCCTTCGCTAATTTTTGTATGGTTGGGAAAACTGTTATGAAACGTTGGTAATAATCCCAGCCCTGTTCCACCCGGGTTTGTTGTAAAATGATCTCACTGAGCCAGATCTTATAGGGGTCCGGTTCCCCTTTCCAGGGCATTTCCCTGGTATTGTACTGATCATTCCATTTTAAGAGAGATCGGGTAAAAAAATGATGCGCATTCATTTTTGGTTCAGATATCCTTTTTCAGGTTCTTAATTAATTACGTAATTTATTTATAGTAATATGTAAATCAACATTTTATAAAGCAGATATTCCTGCAGGATCAGATTTTTTTTCACAAAGTAATTGATAATCATGAACTTGTTTGGAAAATTCAACAATTTTGTTGTACTTTTCTTATTAGAATTCACCCTAAAAATATATGATATGAGAAAAGCCGACCTTATCAATCAAATTTCCGACAAAACTGGCATTCCAAAAGTAGATGTTTTGGTTACTTTGGAAACAATGTTCAAATCTGTAAAGAGTGCATTGTCAAACGGTGAAAACATTTACATCAGAGGGTTTGGAAGTTTCATCACCAAGAAAAGAGCTGCAAAAATCGGGCGCAATATCAAGAAGAATGTTGCGGTTGAAATTCCCGAACATTTTATTCCTGCCTTTAAGCCGGCGAAAGAATTCATGCTGGAAATAAAATCCTCAAAAAATATTAAAGAGACGCCGGAAATAGATGATGAAAGCGAAGACTAACGTACCTTTGCCGACCCGCCACTAAAAAACGGGGATATTTCCGGTGAAGAAACAATTGATATTAATAGGCTGCGGACTAGTACTGGTAATCGCACTATTTAAATTCGGGCAAACGGTTGTTCCCAAAAGCAACACTGGAATGCCTGCTCCTACTACTGCCCGAAGCACATTCAACATTGATCAATTCATAACAAAGGCGAAACTTTCACTTACGCCTTCCCAGACGCTTGCACTCGGGAAACTGGAGAACAGTGTAAAAAGGGGTGATGTGAATACCCAATTAGTTGCCGCCAACACCCAACTGGCCAATTTCTGGAAAGACAGTCTACATTCCTTTGAACCCTATGCTTTTTACCTCTCGGAAGCAGCTAAATTGGATAAGTCAGAAAAAAACCTCACCTTTGCTGCCCAATTGATTTTAGCCGACCTCCGGGGAGAGACGGATGAAGCTAAATTAAACTGGAAAGCGGCAGAGGCCATCGACCTGTTTGAAAGAGCCATTGCTCTTAATCCTGAGAACGATGACCTGAAGATCGGATTAGGAAGTTGCTACGTGTTTGGGAAAGGAAGATTCGGGGGTCCGGAAGAGACCATGAAAGGCATACAACAGTTGCTGGCCGTGGTTCACAAGGATTCAACGAATATGAAAGCGCAACTGGCACTGGGCGTTGGAGGATTCGTTTCGGGGCAATATGACAAGGCTTTGGAGCGTCTTCAAAGAGTGGTAAAAGCACAGCCTGATAATGCCGAAGCCGTGACCTATCTGGCCCAGACCTTTGAAGCAAAGGGCGATCTGGTAAATGCCAGAAAATGGTTCGAAATAAGCAAAAGACTGGTCAATGACCTGCAGTACAGCAAGGAAATTGATGACCATTTAAGTCAGATGCGCTGAGATAAAAATTGAAAACAAGCTATTTTAAATAATTATTTTAAACACAAAAAAGACTAGATATGCCTTGTGGTAAAAAAAGAAAACGTCATAAAATTGCTACACACAAGCGTAAAAAACGTTTAAGAAAGAACCGTCATAAGAAGAAGTAAGCTTTTTCTTGTCGGTATGGGGTATCTTCTACCCTATTCACATTATCAGCATTGATCACTGTTACTTAGTGTATAGTGATCAATGCCGTGTATGTTTTCGTTCCATGATGTAATGGTCTTTCCAAATCATTTCACTTGACCAAGGAACTCATCATCAATGTTGCACCACAGGGTGTTGAAATAGCCCTGCTGGAAGATAAAAAACTGGTAGAGTTGCATAGCGAAAAAGCTGATGCAAGCTTTGGCGTAGGAGATCTTTACCTCGGTAAAGTGAAAAAACTTATTCCCGGACTGAATGCTGCCTTCATTGATGTAGGTTTTGAAAAAGATGCTTTTCTGCATTATACCGACCTCAGTCCCTACGTACGTTCCATCTTAAAATTTACACAAGAAGCCATCCACGATAATTCTGAACAGGGTTCCGATTTTACAAAATTCAAGGTAGAACCGGAGATCATTAAGACCGGTAAGATCGCCGAAGTACTCAATGGCCGGCCCAATGTACTGGTACAGATCCTGAAAGAACCTATCGCTGCAAAAGGACCCCGGTTAAGCTGCGAACTGTCGCTCCCCGGAAGATTTGTAGTGGTTACCCCATTCAACGATATCATCGCCATTTCCCGAAAAATTCATTCTTCAGAAGAAAGAAAGAGACTGCATAAGATCATTGAAGCGATCAAACCTAAGAACCTGGGTGTGATCGTTAGAACAGCTGCTGAAGGCAAACACACTGCAGAGCTACACGAAGACCTGTTGAGCCTGGTAGCTACCTGGAAAACCATTCAAACCAACTTGAAAGGTGCCATTCCTCCAACCAAAATATTAAGCGAACAGGGGAAGACCACCAGCATTTTAAGAGACCTGTTGAATGAAGACTTTAACAGGATCGTAGTGAATGATAAAAATATTTACAGCGACACCAAGACCTATATTCAACGTATTGCTCCGGAAAAAACAGAGATCGTTTCCTTTTATAATAACGGCTCTCCTATTTTCGACAGCTTTGGCATCACCAAACAAGTGAAGGCCGCTTTTGGCAAAACGGTAAACCTTCCTAGTGGCGCCTATCTCATCATTGAACATACAGAAGCCCTGCATGTGATCGATGTGAATAGCGGATATAAAAGTGTAAGCAATAACCAGGAACAGAATGCCCTGGAAACAAACCTGGAAGCAGCAGAAGAGATTGCCCGTCAACTTCGCCTGCGCGACCTGGGTGGAATCATCGTGGTTGATTTCATTGATATGAAACTGGCCGACAATAAGAAGCGTCTTGCCGATGCCATGGATCAGTACATGCGTACCGACCGGGCCAAGCATGCCGTACTGGCCATCAGTAAATTCGGATTGATGCAGATCACCCGCCAGCGCATGAAGCCGGAAATGAATATCAATACCAGTGAAATTTGTCCGAGTTGTAATGGTACCGGTAAAATATCATCCACCCTTATCCTCGAAGATGAGATAGAAAAGAACCTCAGCTACCTGATCATGCAAAAGCATAAAGGACTTACCATTGAGGTTCATCCTATATTGTTTGCCTACCTCACCAAGGGTATCTTCTTTTCGCGCTTAAGCAAATGGCGCCGCAAGTACAAGCAAAAAATTAAACTGAAAGAAAATTCTACTTATCACCTTACCGAATTCCATTTCTTCGACGATAGTGATGAAGCCATCAAATTATAAAAAAAATCCCCTTGAAAATTCAAGGGGATTTTTTTATGTCTGTTATTTTTTAATGCTGATGGTGATGTTGCATGGCATTCAGTTCATCGGCCGTAACTTCTTTTTCTTTGGCCTTCACCTGCCCTTCCACCCAGCTGAATAATTTTTCAGTGATCAGGCGGCGATAACTGCTGTCCACCTGCTTTTCATCCTTCATCATCCGGTCGATATAACTTTCGATCCAGCTGGTATCTTCGCCCAAACTGGCAGTTCCGAAATAGCGCATCACTTCTGTTTTCATATAATTGCGCAGGTCTTCATTGCTCACATCCAGGCTATTTTCTTTGATCAGTTTATCACTGATCAGGGTCCATTTCAATTGATTGCGGAATACCGGGAACTCAGCTTCTGCCTCGGCTGGCGTTTTGGCTTGCTCGCCGCCTGTTTGTAACCAGCGGGTTAAAAATTCGGCAGGGAATTCCATTTTCGTTTCATCCAACAAGTAATGATATAATTGATCTTGTACTTGATTGCGGCTTTGTCCATCCCAATACTGCTGAATCTCTTCCTTCAACGCGGCGCGCAATTCTTCTTCTGTTTTGATGTCTTTACCCGGAAAGATCTCTTTAAAGAATGATTCATCCAGTGCCCTTTTCTCTACCAGTCCAACTTTTACAACTTCCAGATTAAATTGTTTTTTAGCGGCTTCCTGATCTTCCTTAGCATATCCAAGGTCTTCCAGTATCATGGCCAGTTTATCCTTATCAAAAGCTTTTTCCAGTACTACAGAAACTACATCGCCTTTCTTTTTCCCTTTGAATTTTTTCTGCACAGCGGCTGTGAAATATTTCAGGATCACAGAATTTTCTTTTGTTACTCCATCGGCAATATCTTGTCCTTCAGCACCTGCTTCCTTGAATAAAATATTGATCACATTCTCATCGTTATCGATCAGTTCAGGCTCGGTCATATTGCCCGCCTTGATCTGCATTCGGCTGATCTCATCTTCCACCATGGCATCGGTGGTTACCACCTTGTGCAGGGTTGGCTTTGCTTTCGACAGGTCGGCCAGGGTATAATCAGGTTTAAGTCCGATCTCAAATCCAAACTCATAGTCGGCCGGATTATTCATATCGATATTACTCATGTCGGTATTCAAAGGGAGGGGCTGACCGAACAGATCAGGTTTTTCTGTATTCAGGTAGGTATACAATTCTTTTTCTACTGCCTTTAGCACTTCATCTGTAAAAATGGAGGAGCCATACATTTTTTTGATCATACCTGCCGGTACCATTCCTTTTCTAAAACCAGGGATATTGGCTGTTTTGCCGTATTCTTTCAGTTTTTTATCAAACGAAGGAAAATAATCATCCTTGGCCAGTTTCACTGTTAACTTATCATGTAATAAACCGATGTTTTCTCTTGCTACCGTTGCCATTGTATTTTGTTTACTATGTTAAAAACGAACAAGGAACCGGGATACATGAATCTTGAAAAGTATTCAATATTCCTAGTTCCTTGCAGGGAATCCCTGTTCGGGATCCAGTTTGTGCGGATGATAGGGGTCGAACCTACATGCCTTACGGCGCCAGATCCTAAGTCTGGTGCGTCTGCCAATTTCGCCACATCCGCTGGTGCGTTTGCTCTCGCTCAAAGCGAGACCACATCCGCTGGTGCGTTTGCTCTCGCCCAAGGCGAGACCACATTCGCTGTTGCGTCAGTCGCTTCAACATGAAGCTACATCTGCTAAAGGGCTGCAAAAGTAAGGCATTTCATCAATACCGAAAACAGATTTGTTTCCGTAAATTCGTAACAACAGATGGAGATCAGCACCGAAATATCAACCTATAACCTTAATGATGAGGACGAAAAAAAGGCCATATTAAGGCAATATCGTGGCCTGTTAAGGGTGCTCAAGCCCAAATTAAAGCCGGGAGATAAAGAATTACTGCGTACGGCTTTTGAAATGGCTGCTGAAGCCCATAAAACCATGCGCCGTAAAAGCGGGGAGCCCTATATCCTGCACCCCCTGGCCGTGGCCAAGATCTGTGTGGAAGAGATCGGATTGGGCGTTAGGAGTACCCTTTGCGCATTACTCCATGATACGGTGGAAGATACTGATATCACGATAGAAGATATCCAGCGCGAATTTGGAATTGAAGTGGCAAAGATTGTTGACGGACTGACCAAGATTAGTACGGTAATGGATACCAACAGTACCGCTCAGGCAGAAAATTTTAAAAAGATCCTGCTCACCCTCACCGATGACCCCAGGGTGATCCTGATAAAACTCGCGGACCGACTGCACAATATGCGCACGCTCGACAGCATGAAGCGAGAAAAACAACTTAAGATCTCGAGCGAAACCGTTTATGTATATGCCCCCCTAGCTCACCGCATGGGATTGTATACCATCAAAACAGAATTGGAAGACCTGGCCATGAAATATATGGAACCAGATACTTACCGATACATCGCACAAAAATTAACCGATACCAAAAGAGAACGCAGTAAATACATCAATGATTTTATCCGACCGGTAAAAGAAAAACTGGAAAAAGCTGATTTCGATTTTGATATTTATGGCCGGCCAAAAAGCATCCATTCCATCTGGACCAAGATGAAAAAAAAGGGTGTAAGCTTTGAAGAAGTGTACGACCTTTTCGCCATCCGCATATTGGTGAACTCATCACTGGAAAAAGAAAAAGAAGATTGCTGGAAAGTTTATAGCATCATCACCGATGAATACACGCCATCGCCTGAAAGACTGCGCGACTGGCTCAGCAATCCGAAAAGCAATGGATATGAAGCCCTGCATACTACCGTGATGGGACCACAGGGAAAATGGGTGGAAGTACAGATACGCACCATGCGGATGAATGAAATTGCTGAAAAAGGATTGGCCGCCCACTGGAAATACAAAGAAGGCAAGGATGATGAAAGCCGCTTCGACAAATGGTTTCATCAGATACGAGAAGCCCTCAGCAACCAGGATGAAAATTCGATCGACTTTTTACAGGATTTTAAAACCTCCTTCCTTGCTGAAGAAATTTATGTGTACACACCAAAGGGAGAAGTTAAAATGTTGCCCATTGGCGCCACGGCACTTGATTTTGCATTCAGCGTGCATACGGCAGTGGGTAGTAAATGTATCGGCGCCAAAGTAAATCATAAACTGGTACCCATCAGTTATAAACTGAGAAGTGGCGACCAGATCGAGATCATCACCAGTGCCAAACAAAAGCCTAACACAGAATGGCTCAATTTTGTGGTGACCAGTAAGGCAAAATCGAAGATCAAAGACACTTTAAAAGAAGAAAAAAGACATATTGCTGAAGAAGGAAAATATACCCTGCAACGCAAACTGGAAGGCATGGGTGCCAGCATGAGCCATAGCAATCTGGAAGAACTGGCGGCCTTCTATAAAGTAAACTCATCGCTCGACCTGCTATATGAAATTGCCATCAAGAAAATTGACCTGAAAGAACTGAAAGAATTCACCACCTCAGGTGAAAAATTGATCGCGCCCAAACCCATCAAACCCGTACCGGAAGAAAAGCCAGAAGTCGATATCACATCCAGGCCCTACAATAAAAAAGATGCAGAGCTTATCATCTTCGGAGAAAGTAGCGACCGCATCCAATACACGCTGGCCAATTGTTGCAAACCCATTCCGGGTGATGATGTGTTTGGATTTGTTACTACCGGGGAAGGACTGAAGATCCATCGTACCAATTGTCCAAATGCCGCCCGCTTACTCTCCAATTACGGACATCGTGTTGTAAAAACTAAATGGGCCAAGAATAAAGAGATCTCTTTCCTTACGGGTTTAAAGATTATCGGATTGGATGATGTGGGCGTGATCCATAAGATCACCAACCTCATCAGTGGTGAGCTTCGGTTCAATATTTCGGCCATGACCATTGAAGCCAAGGAAGGTATTTTTCAGGGAAATGTAAAAATATTTGTGCACGATAAAGACGAACTGGATGAATTGGTAAACCGCCTGATCGCTTTACCGGGTATTGAGCGGGTAGACCGTTATGATACTGAATAATTTCTGCTACATATCGATTCTCATAAAATAACTAATATTGACACTCATTCTTAAATCAACAAACCATGCAAGAACTCATTAACCGTCTTATTGAAAAAGCAAATATCACTGAAGAACAAGCAAAACATGCTGTCAATACCATCAAGGATTTTGTAAAAGAAAAATTTCCAATGCTGGAAGGTGCTGTAGAAAATATGTTTGCTTCAAAACCTGAAAATAATGACGCTCCCAAACAGGCATCGGGCAATGTAATGGACAAGATCAGTGAGTTGATACCCGGACAAACCGGCGAAAAAGTGGAAGCCTTTGCCAAAGAAGCCGTGAATAAAGCGGAAGAAGTATTTGATAACCTCAAAGACAAATTGAATGAGGTGATCCACAGTGAAAAAAAATAATGAATGCTATTCATCAAAAGGCCGGTTCAATGATTGAACCGGCCTTTATATTTTTTGCAACTTAATAATTAACGCAATACTTCCCTGCTGATGACCAACTTCTGAATTTCGCTGGTTCCTTCCCCAATGGTACACAATTTACTATCCCGGTAAAATTTCTCCACCGGAAAATCTTTCGTGTATCCGTAACCGCCAAATATCTGAACGGCATCTGTACTAACTTTTACCGATACTTCACTGGCATAATATTTTGCCATGGCAGCTTCCTTGGTCATGGGTAAGCCCTGCATCTTCAGGTAACAGGCCTGGTTGATGAGCAATTCTGCCGCAGCAATTTCGGTAGCCATATCGGCCAGTTTGAAACTGATGCCCTGAAACTGAGCAATGGGTTTATCAAACTGATATCGCTCCTGCGCATATTGTAAGGCCGCTTCATAAGCACCTTTGGCAATACCCAAACTCAGTGCTGCAATGGATATGCGCCCGCCGTCCAATACTTTCATGCTTTGTTTAAAACCTGATCCAACTTCGCCCATGCGTTGAGTATCCGGAATGCGACAGTTATCGAAGATCATCTCGGTAGTTTCGCTTGCCCGCATACCCAGTTTATTTTCCTTTTTTCCGGCCTGGAAACCAGGAGTACCACGGTCAACTATAAACGCAGTTGAATTATCTTTTGCCCTGGGCTCTCCGGTACGACAAACCACTACGGCCACATCACCGGTTTTGCCATGGGTGATCCAGCATTTGGTACCATTCAGGATCCAATGGTCGCCGTCTTTCACGGCGGTAGTTTTCATATTGCCTGCATCACTGCCGGTATTGGCTTCGGTGAGGCCCCATGCACCTATGTATTCGGCACTGGCTAGTTTGGGTAAATATTTTTGCTTTTGTACTTCGTTTCCGAAAGCCAGAATATGACCTGTACAAAGTGAATTGTGGGCAGCCAATGAAAGTCCGATGGACCCGCATACCTTGGCAATTTCCTGAATGATGGCACTGTATTCAAGATAACTTAATCCGCTGCCTCCATAGGCTTCAGGAACCAATACACCCATCAATCCCAGTTCGCCCATTTGCTTGAACACCGCAAGTGGAAACTCCTGCGATTCGTCCCATTCCATGATATGTGGCTTAATATGCTGCGCGGCGAAGTCCCGGGCAGTTTGAGCTACCTGCTGGGTAAGCTCACTTGTGGTAAAATTCATAATTGGCAATCGTTAAGGCTGCAAATTAGTAATTTTTAACGCACTTCGGCTCGTTAGTTTTTATTGCACCGTAAGATAAGGTGCCAGCTTAGCATAGAGCGGTTCAGTAACGATCATGATCTTTTTGATGTCGGCGATATCCGCAAATGTTCCATGTGTGTTTCGGTATTGCAGCAAAGCGTTTCCCAATGCGTACCGAATATAGGGATGCGCTTTTAGTTCATCAATACCGGCAGTATTGATATTGATTTTTTTAACGGGAACATTTCCGATAAGCAATCGGTTTCGGATCTTTTGAAAAACAGAATCAGGGAGTGCAAAGGTTTCTGCCAGTTGGTCGATATTGTAAAAACCACCCAGTTTTTCCCGGAAGGCAATGATGCGGTTGGCCAGCCGGCTACCAATACCTGGCAAGGCAATAAAGGCGGTAGAATCCGCTGTATTGATATCAATGGTTATTAGCTTTTTTTCATAAACTGGTCGGGTAAATAACGCTGAATCCCTTATTCGTTGGGGGTTTCCGGCATCCTTATTTTTGATGCTTACAAAAGGCAGAAGTCTTTTTACATCATTTTCTGACAGCCCCCATACCTTACCAATATCTTCCGGTTTTTTAAAACTACCTCCTTTGGAAAGATAATGTTGTATGGTTTGAATGGTTTTATCCCTTAACCCAAGTCTTTGCCATCCTTCGGCAGTGATGGTATTGGGGTCAAAATAAAATAATTCGCCCGGCCGGCTCGTTTGATATTGATTGGTTTCATTCCATGTTTTACCCCCTGAAGTATTTCTACCATAATACCGGTTTGGATGCTGGGTACTGTCAGACTGCCTGATGGTTAATCCACTGATCGCTTTTTCAAAATCTGAGTTTGCCGTTTTTCTTTCCGGCAGCAGATATGGAAACAACAGGGGCAAGCCGGTGAGTAGCAGGATCACCAACACTATAACGATAATGCCTGTACGCTCTTTACGGGTGAAGGAGAAATATTCGGATGCGGGTTTTTTGGCCATGGTTGATCCACACAAAATAGGCCGTATGCTTAATTACACCAAGTGAAAAAGATCAGAAAAAAAGAGGATTTTCTTTTCATCAGTTGAAGTACAATTCCATCCCATCCCAGGCCAGTTCCATGCCGGCAGGTAATTCATCATTGATCTCGGTATGGCGGCCCAACTGGTGACTGATATGTGTAAAATAGGCACGGGGTATTCCTAATTCCTGCACAATGGCTACGGCCTCGTCGAGGGTGTAATGCGAAATATGTTTGGCCTGACGAAGTGCATTCAACACCATCGCCTCACTGCCTTTTATTTTTTCCATTTCCGATGCATCAATCCGGTTAGCATCGGTGATATACGTGAATTTGCCAAAGCGGAATCCGAGTACCGGCATATTCATATGCCAAACCAGGATGGGCTGCACCGGTATATCGCCGATCATGAATGGCTCTTCTGCAATATCAACAAGTTCAATTTCCGGAACGCCGGGATACTTTTTTTCGGAGAACACATAAGAAAATTCTTTTTTCAGTCCGGCCTGCGTAAGTGCATTGGCATACACTTGCATGGGCTGTTGCTGAAAAAAATTGAAGGCCCGTATATCATCCAACCCGGCTACATGATCTTTATGCGGATGGGTAAACAACACTGCATGTAATCTTTTCACGCCGGCCCTCAACATCTGATACCGAAAATCGGGGGTAGTATCAATCACAAAAGATGTGGCTTCACTTTCCACCAGAATACTGCTGCGCAAACGCTTATCTTTTGTATCCGCAGAACTGCATACCGCACAATCGCAGGCGATCATGGGCACACCACTACTGGTACCGGTTCCAAGAAATGTTATTTTAAGCGGGGGACATTGCACCGTACAAAAATAAGCATAATAGTGCTTGAGAAAATCTGGGAGATTTGCTTATTTACGCAGGAGTCATTTGTGTTTGTTGCTGATCGGAAGCTTATGTAGTTTGTACACTCATTACTTCTTCGTACATCTTCTGACTTTCATGTGTCAGTGCATCAAAATTAATATGGAGCTGGGGCATCAGGTCGATCAATACATTGATCCGGCCTTCCGTTTGGAAGAATTTATTAAGCACCACCACTTTCCGTTCCTGCAAAATACAATACCCGCTTTGAAAAGAACCCCTTTCATAACGGATGATATAACCGCTTTCTTCAACGATCTTTTCTATTTTGTCTAAAACGTGCTGTGTATATTTCATGCCTGATTGCCTATTGAGATATGCTATTGTGTCAATTCATCTGCAACTTCCTTCAATCGCAAGGGAATAAAAAATAAGTTTCTCCACAATCGTGAATAAATTTTTATCCGCTTTCCCATTACTTGTTCGTTAGCCTGATGACCGGAACGATCATCTCTTCCAAACTGATGCCCCCATGCTGAAACGTATTGCGGTAATAATTGGCAAAATGATTATAATTATTGGGATAACAGAGATACAGATCACCCTTGGCAAAAATAAAAGAGGAATTTACATTGGGAACCGGCAAGCCCGCTTCCCTGGGATCGCGGAATGCCAATACTTCCTTGGCCTCATAGTTCAAATTACGACCATGTTTGTACCGAAGGTTGGCTGTTGTTTGTTTGTCGCCTATCACCTTCGCCGGGTTTTTCACCCGCACGCTTCCATGGTCGGTAGCCACGATCATCGTCAATTTTTTATCGGCTATTTTCTTCAGTGCCTGATGCAGTGGCGAATGTTCAAACCAGCTTTGGGTAATGCTTCTGTAACTGGTTTCATCGCCGGCCAGTTCTTTCAATACTTCCATTTCTGTACGGGCATGACTGAGCATATCCACAAAATTGTACACGATCACGTTCAGGTCGTTCTGCATCATGTTATGCATATTGTCGACCAGCTTTTGTCCATCATGATTATTCGTGATCTTGGTATAAGAATATTTCAGATCTCCCTTACCCAGTCTTTTTAATTGCGCTTTTAAGAACTCTTCTTCAAACATATTCTTTCCTCCCTCCTCATCATCATTTTTCCATTGAACCGGAAATTGTTTTTCAATATCGATCGGCATCAATCCGGCAAAGATGGCGTTACGGGCATATTGTGTAGCCGTAGGCAGGATGGCATAAAATGTTTCTTCTTCCTGTATACGGAAACTTTCTGCGAAGATGGGCTGAATGGTCTTCCACTGATCGAACCGCAGGTTATCGATCAATACAAAAAATAAAGGGGTGCCTTTTTCCAGATGGGGCAATACTTTATACTTCAGCAGGGTATGGCTCATGATGGGCCCATCGATACTTTTAGGATTTACCCAAGAAGCATAATTCTTTGAAATGAATTTGAAGAATTCGGTATTGGCTTCAGATTTTTGTGATTGAAATACTTCCTGCATTTCGGGACTATCACTTTTTTTCATCTCCAGTTCCCAGTACACCAGTTTGCGATAGATTTCCATCCACTCATTATAATTGGGATTGCTGTTGAGCGCCATGAACAGGCTTCTGAATTCCTGCTGATAGGCGGAAGTGGTTTTTTCTGCCACCAACCGTTTATTATCGATGATCTTCTTTAAACTCAGCCAAACCTGGTTGGGGTTTACGGGTTTGATCAGGTAATCGCTGATCTGTGAGCCAATGGCCTCATCCATCAGGTTCTCTGCTTCATTTTTGGTGATCAGCACTACTGGCAAATTGCTGTTGATCTCTTTGATCTGTTGCAGGGTTTGCAAGCCGGTAATGCCCGGCATGGTTTCATCCATCAGCACTACATCTACAATATTGTCTTTTACAAATTCAACAGCATCAAAACCATTGGTCTTGGTTTCTACTGAATATCCCTTGTTTTCGAGGAACATGATCTGCGAGGTAAGACTGTCAATCTCATCATCAACCCAAAGAATCTTAGCAATACTCATACGCTTGTCAGTTTAATTATCTGTTGAGGAATTTTCCCCCATACTTGATAGGGTGGAGCTACACCGTGATGCACTACTTTAAAGCCATATTTCGGCCCTTGCTACAAATTTAATTTTTTAAGATATAGCTTAGTAGCTTTGTACCACTTTGTGTATCTTTTAACAAAACGAACCGGTGATGAAGATACACCCAACAACAAACAACTTATCATGCCTTTTAGAAAAATAATCAATGACCCCGTATATGGCTTTATCACCATTGATGATGAGCTGATCTATCAGGTGATCGCCCATCCCTACTACCAGCGGTTGCGGAGGATCAGTCAGATGGCCATGGCTTGCCTGGTTTATCCCGGTGCCGTGCATACCCGCCTTCACCACTCATTGGGTGCCTACCATTTAATGGGCAATGCCTTAAATGAATTGAAAGGCAAGGGCATTGAAATTACCCCCGAAGAAGAACAGGCGGCTAAGATCGCTATCCTCCTGCATGATGTGGGGCACGGCCCATTTAGTCATGCCCTTGAACATGTGCTCATCGAAGGCTTTGAACATGAAGCCATTTCACTCATGATCATGAAAGAGTTGAATCAGCAATTCGAGGGACGATTACAACTGGCATTGGATATTTTTACCGGAGTACATCCTAAAAAATACCTGCAACAACTCATCAGTGGTCAGCTGGATGTGGATCGGATGGATTATTTAACCCGCGACAGTTTTTTCACCGGAGTAAATGAAGGCGTGATCGGGTACGACCGCATTTTGAAAATGCTGACCGTACATGAAGGTGAGTTGATGGTTGAAGAAAAAGGGATCTATTCCATTGAGAAATTTTTAGTGGCCAGAAGATTGATGTACTGGCAGGTATACCTGCATAAGACCGTGTTGTGTGCCGAACAAATGCTGCAGCGCATCATTAAGAGAGCCAAATTCATCAAAGCCAAATCTGCAGGACCGCTAGATGATTTCATCAATCAGCCCATTCAGTCCATTACCCTGGAAGCCTTTTGTAAACTGGATGATATTGATGTACTATCGGCCATTAAGTCGTGGTGCGATCATCCCGACCAGGTTTTATCATTTTTATGCCGTGGCATCATCAACCGTCAGTTGCTGAAAGTAAAATATTTTGGTGCTCCTGTAGATGACGCATTCATTAAAGAAAATCTGGATGCTTGCGTTCAAAAGACAGGACTATCGTATGAAGATGCCGCCTGGCTGGTATTTACGGGCGAGGCCACCAGTAGTACGTATAATTTTGAGGACGAACATATTCATATTTTATTTAAAGACGGAAGCGTAAAAGACATCTCGGAGGTCGACAATGCCCTAATCAATCAAAATATGCGGGGCAAGGTTAAAAAATATTACATTTGTTTTATGAGGTAAGTAAGTTGATGCGGTAGAAAATTGGTTTGAGGTGCTGCAGTATGATATTGACTTTCCGCCACCATGTTGATTCATTTTTTTACCTGTGTAAATATCAAATTAAAGAGCTTATCGCTTTAAACTTTTAACTCCCCAATTAATCAATACAACATGCAATTTTCTGCGGCTCAAATAGCGATGATGATCAATGGAAGGGTGGAAGGTAATGCGGAAGTCACTGTTTCATCATTTGGAAAGATTGAAGAAGCAAAAGCCGGGCAAATCGCTTTCCTGGCCAATCCCAAGTATGAAGAATATTTGTATACCAGTTTGGCTTCTGTGATCATCATCAGTGAAACGCAGGAATTGAAACAACCCGTAGCGGCCACCTTGATCAAGGTAGCAGATGCTTACTCTTCTTTTGCCATATTGTTAGATAAATACCAGCAATTGCAAAAACAGCAACTGAGCGGCATCCAGCAACCCAGTTATATTGATGCTACGGCAACAATCGGTGAAGCTGTATTCATTGGCGCATTTGCCTGGATAGGAGAAAAAGTGATCGTGGGCAAGGGTTCAAAAATATATCCGCAGGTATTTTTAGGCAATAATGTGATGGTGGGTGAAAATACCGTGATCCATCCCGGAGTAAAAATTTATCATGATTGTGTAATAGGAAATAATGTAACCATTCATGCGGGCACGATTATTGGTGGTGATGGGTTTGGGTTTGCACCCCAGGCGGATGGAACTTATAAGAAAGTGCCTCAGATAGGCAATGTGGTGATCGAAGATGGCGTTGAAATAGGAGCCAATGCGGCCATCGACAGGGGTACCATTGGCAGCACCCTGGTGAAATCGGGTGCAAAGCTCGACAATCTGTTGCAGATCGCACACAATGTAGAGATCGGCAACAATTCAGTGATTGCTGCTCAATGCGGAATCAGCGGCAGCACCAAGATCGGGAACAATGTTATGATCGGTGGACAGGCAGGTATTGTGGGTCATATTCAAATTGCCGATGGCAGTAAGATCAATGCGCAGAGTGGAGTAAGCAAATCCATAAAGAAGCCTAATTCGGCAGTTACGGGTTCTCCTGCTTATGATTTTACAGCAGCATTAAGAAGTCAGGCTTCTGCCCGAAACCTGCCCGAACTTGAAAAAAAGGTAGCGGCATTAGAAAAGTTGATCAATGAACTTACAGAAAAAAAATAATCCAATACATTTTATATACCCTACCAACCCATTGATCCAGTAACCCATCTTTCATACTGAAAACCAATACAGTTTCCGTTGTACAAATTATTTACATACTGTTTCTTTCTGTCGCTGTTATTGATCGGTGCAGATGCAGGAGCGCAATCCCTGATCATCACTGGTACCGTGCAGGATTCGCATACCAAGGAGCCTGTGGCCTATGCTTCTGTATATTTTGCCCGGTCGGGGGTTGGTAAAACAACCGATAGTGCGGGAAATTTTTCCTTTTATTTCAATGCTTTTAAAAATGATACCCTGGTGGTGAGCTATACAGGATATGAACGTTTTAAAATACCCGTAAGCGCTACCGTTAGTCATCAAACGATCACCATCCAACTCGACCGTGGAGGCCCCGCTAATACCGTAATTGTAAAAGCAAAATTCAACAAAGGTTTGTATTTGTGGAAAAAGATCATGAGCAAAAAGAAACAATACAACCGATACAACCTGCCCAATTTCGGATACCAGGCCTATAATAAACTGGAGGTTGACATCAAGCATTTTAATGCCGACAAGATGAAAAAGAACTTCTTATTAAGGCCGTTCTCCTTTGTCTTTAATAATATGGACAGCAGTTCTGAAAAAGAACCTTTCTTACCTGCTTACCTGGTGGAAAGTATCAGTGATTATGCCTTTCAGCGCCACCCCAAGAAATATGTTGAACAGATAAAAGCCACCAACACCAAGGGGTTTACCAATGAAAGCATCAGCAAATTAATGGGCGTGATGAATCAGAATGTAAATATTTACGGCAATTTTATCAATGTGATGGACAAGGATTTTATCAGTCCGTTCAATGACAATGCCGATGTATACTATATTTTCACTGTGCCCGATACACAAATGGTGAGCGGAAAAAAAATATTTCATTTTGTGTTCAGCCCTAAGCATGCCGGGCAAAATACTTTCGAAGGCGATGCCTGGGTAATGGAAAAAACTTTTCAGATACAAAAAATATCCTTGTACCTGGGTAAGGAAGCCAATATCAATTATATCGACCGCATCAGCGTATTCCAGGAATTCATTCCCATCAATGACTCGGTATATTTTTTGAACCGCGATAAATTCTTTGCCGATTTCAGGGTATTGGGAAAACAATCGCTTACCCTTATCGGCCGTAAATCCACTTCTTACCGAAACATCATCGTCAACAATGATTCCATCACCCGTTTATTTGAAAAGCAGCCTACAGAAGAACTCGTAAAAACGGATCCTGGGGTAGCTGCAAAATCAGACTCCGACTGGAATGTACTCCGCCATGATACCCTGTCGAAGAACGAACTAGCGATTTATAATACCGTAGATAAACTGTTGCAGATGCCCAAGTTTCAGCGCCTGCAAAGAACCCTAAGGTTTATTGGTACCGGGTACAAGAATATCGGAAATTATGAGATCGGACCCTGGTTCAACTGGATCAGCAACAACCAATGGGAAGGCACCCGGTTTCGTTTCGACCTGGGCACCAATACCGGATTCAACAAGAAGATCTATCTGCATGGATACCTTGCCTATGGCATGCAGGATCAGAAATTTAAGGGGAAGGCAGAAGCTTACTGGATATTGAATCGCGAGCCAAAACGGTTTCGGCTACACGCTTCTGCGTCAAGCGATATCGACAATGGCATTAGTCAATACGGTGAAGTAAGTCAGGATAATATTTTTTCCCTGGCCATCCGCAAACCCAATACCACCCGAAAATATATCCATATAAAAGATTTTCGATTCGAAGTATTCAATGAATGGGGAAAGGGTTTCTCTACAGAATGGTTCTTCACGCACCGTCAATACGAGCCGCTCAAGAACCTGCCATTCAAAACAACTTTCCCGGTAAGCACTGGTAAACCCCTCACCAATTTTGAAGTGGCCTTAAAACTAAGATTTGCCTATCTGGAACAATTTATTGAAGGGGATTATTTCAGGTATAGCCTGGGCTCTAAATATCCCGTAGCAGAATTAATGTTGGCCAAAGGCATTCCAGGTGTTCTCAATAGTGCTTATCACTATACCAAACTGAGTGCTTCGGTACATGATTATTACAAGATCTCCCCATTGGGTTCTTTATCATACAAAGTTTTTGCGGGAAAGATATTCGGCACCCTCCCCTTTACGTTTCTGGAAAACCATCCCGGAAATGATATCTATTATTATAACCCCGGGTCTTTTAACCTCATGAATCGGTTTGAATATCTCAGCGATCAATATGCAGGTTTCAACCTCGAACATCATATCGGTTCCGGCTTGTTCCGATTCATTCCCATCACCCGGAAAATGAAATGGAGGCAGTTCTGGAACGTGAAAACGATTTGGGGCTCCTTGAACAATGAGAATGAGGCGCTCAATAACAGTACGGGTATCTTTAAAACCCTGAATGGCAAAACCTATATGGAATTAGGTACGGGAATCGACAATATCCTAAAGGTATTCAGGCTCGATTTTGTATGGAGAGTAGCTCCGGGCACAAGTTTGCCGATGACCAAATATTCCCGATTTGGCATTTTTGGGTCCTTCCAGATCCAATTTTAACAGGAACATTAAATTTCAATTTGACCGAAGTCATTAGAGGCATTTATTTTTAAATATCTTTGCCATCAAAATTTTCCAGCACATATGGATAAAAATTTTAATCCAGATAAACAACATACACTTGCTAAACCCGTCAGTATTTCGGGAACTGGATTGCATACTGGTGTAAATGTAGACATGACCCTGAAGCCGGCCAACCCCGGATTCGGGTTCCAATTCCAGCGTACTGATCTGCCCGGCATGCCTGTGATCAAGGCCGATTGCGACCTGGTAACCGATACATCCAGGGGCACTACCCTCGAAAAAGACGATGCCAAAATAAGTACCGTAGAACATATTTTAGCAGCCCTGGTGGGCATGGGAGTAGATAATTGTTTGATCGAAGTGAATGGTCCCGAGATTCCGATCATTGACGGCAGTAGCGAACCCTTTGTGGAGATCATTGAAACCACCGGCGTGCTTGAACAGGACGCTGCAAAAATCTGGTATACCATTGATACTAATATCTCGCATTTCGATGATGTAAAAAGAGTGGAGATGACAGCCCTCCCATCGGCTAACTACCAGATTACTACTCTAATTGATTTCAATTCGCCGGTATTGGGCACCCAGCATGCCAGTCTGAAATCCATGAAAGAATTTCAAACAGAAATTGCTCCCTGCCGAACTTTTTGTTTTTTGCATGAGTTGGAAATGTTGCTCGACAATAACCTGGTTAAAGGTGGCGATATCAATAATGCCATCGTGGTAGTAGACCGGCCGGTAACTGATGATGAAATGTCGCGCCTGGCTACTGCATTCGGTCGTACAAAAGTGGAAGTGAAAAGTGAAGGATACCTCAACAACCTGGAACTTCGTTTCCCCAATGAACCAGCCCGTCATAAATTATTGGACGTGATCGGCGACCTTGCCCTGATCGGATATCCCATCAAGGCGCATATCATTGCCAACAGGCCGGGGCATAGCAGCAATGTTGAGTTTGCCAAAAAGATCAAACAGTATATCAAGAAGAACAAGCATACAAAAGATATTCCCAATTACGATCCAAACCAGGAACCCGTTTACAACCTGCAACAGATCGAAAAAACCCTGCCCCACCGCTTCCCGTTCATCATGGTGGATAAGATCATTGAACTAACGGATACCCGTATTGTAGGTATAAAGAACATTACCTTTAATGAATATTTTTTCCAAGGACATTTCCCGGGCAATCCGGTGATGCCGGGAGTATTGCAAATTGAAGCCCTGGCTCAAACCGGCGGTCTGCTTTGCATCAACTCAATGCCCGATGGAGAATATGATACCTATTTCTTGAAGATCGATAATTGCAAATTTAAACAGAAGGTGGTGCCCGGCGATACCATGATATTAAAAATGGAATTGATTGAGCCGATCAGAAGAGGAATTTGTGTGATGAAAGGAAGTGTGTACGTAGGTAATAAATTATGTGCTGAAGCCGACCTCACCGCACAATTGGTAAAAAGAACCTAAACATAATTTTTCGATTATTATGATCCATCCACACACCTACATACACCCCAACGCCAAACTGGCTACCAATGTTAAGATAGACCCCTTCAGTGTGATCCATCAGAATGTGGAGATCGGTGAAGGCACCTGGATCGGCAGCAATGTAACCATCATGGAAGGAGCCCGCGTGGGAAAGAACTGCAGGATCTTCCCCGGTGCCGTGATCGCCGCCATTCCGCAGGACCTTAAATATGAAGGCGAACAAACCACGGTTGAAATTGGCGACAATACCACCATCCGTGAATTCGTAACGGTAAATAGAGGAAGTAAGGATCGCTGGACCACCAAGGTGGGAAATAATTGTCTGATCATGGCCTATAGCCATATTGCGCACGATTGCATTGTGGGCAATAACTGCATCATGAGCAACAATACTCAAATGGCCGGACATGTGGTGATGGGCGACCATTCCATCCTGGCCGGTATGTGTGCCGTGCATCAGTTTGTGCAGATCGGTCAACACGCTTTCATCGCCGGAGGATCATTGGTGAGTAAGGATGTACCTCCCTATATCAAAGCAGGAAGAACTCCTTTGAGTTATGCCGGCGTAAATTCTGTGGGATTGAAACGCAAAGGATTTTCGCTCGACCGCATCAACCAGATACTCGATATCTATCGCTTCATTTATAACAAAGGACTGAATACTTCGCAGGCCCTGAATTTCATTGAAGAAGAATTACAAGCCACCGACGAACGGGATGAGATCGTGACCTTTATCCGGGAAAGCGGAAGGGGCATCATCAAACGTTACAGCAAGGGTAGTATGGAAGATGAATAATTGTGAACCACAGACCGGAACAAACACCCTGCCGGTGAACAGGGATTTCATTCATGCAGATCACACTAACTAATACAGGTAAACGCTTTAACCGGGAATGGATATTCAGGCATGTAGACCTGGTATTCCATCCTGCCAAAGCCTATGCCATTACCGGGCCTAACGGATCCGGAAAATCAACCCTGCTGCAGGTGATCGCCGGAGCAACCCTTCACAATGAAGGTCAAGTGAGTTATCTTCCTCAAGCAAACGGAACCACAAAAAATAACGATATCGAACCTTATCGCTACCTCGCGATGGCTGCCCCCTACCTGGAGTTGATTGAAGAAATGACCGCAAAAGAAATGCTGGAATTTCACAGCCAGTTCAAAACACTTACCCTTTCTAATGAAGAAATACTGGAGATCGTTGGCTTAACCAAGGCCACCGATAAGCAGCTGCGCAATTTCAGCAGCGGCATGAAACAACGATTGAAACTGGCCCAGGCCTTCTTCAGCGATACGCCGGTATTGCTGCTCGATGAACCCACTACCAACCTGGATGCCGATGGTATTGCTTTATACCATTCCCTGATCGATAACTATTCGAAAAACAAAATGGTGATCGTAAGCAGCAATGATCCGCAGGAGTATGATTTTTGCACTGAAGTGATCGGCATTGGGAAATACAAATCTGTGTAAACTTCTTTTTTATTTTGACTACCGCTTGCTGGCGATCAGTAGATTCAGATCGGTAAATTTCAGATCGAACCTTTCGCTGAGATAAATATTGGTAAGACTTCCCTTAAATAAGTAAATACCACTTCGGATATTGATCTTGTACCAAACCACATTCTCAATACCACCGTCTTCGGCTGTTTCCAGCAACAAGGGCATCAACACATTGCTGATGGCCTGAGACGCTGTACGCGCAAATCCACTGGGGATATTGGGTACGCCATAATGGATCACATCATACTTGGTAAACACCGGTTTTTCATGAGAGGTTACCTCACTGGTCTCAAAACATCCGCCATGATCAATGCTCACATCCACAATGACCGTTCCGGGTCGCATCTGGCTTACCATCTCTTCGCTAACGACAATGGGTGTACGCCCTCCGGCATTGCTGAGTGCGCCAACGGCCACATCGCAGGTCTTTAATTGCTTGGCCAGAATTTTGGGCTCGATCACGGAGGTCCATAAACGCCCTCCGATATTGTTCTGTAAACGTTTCAACCGGTAAATGCTGTTGTCGAATATTTTTACGCTAGCACCCATGGCCAAGGCGGTTCTTGCTGCATACTCCCCCACGATACCCGCCCCAATGATGATCACCTTGGTAGGCGGAATACCACTGATCCCTCCCACCAGCACTCCCTTTCCATTGTTGGCATTGCTGAGGTACTGACCCGCGATCAGCATCACTGCACTGCCCGCGATCTCACTCATGCTGCGCACAATGGGATTGTGTCCGCTATCGTCTTTCAGGTTCTCAAAACTCAGTGCCGTGATCTTTTTATCCATCATCTTCTGCAGGATCTCACGCTTCATCGCCGCCAGATGGATAGGAGAAATGATATACTGATTGGGTTTCAGCATATCGCAATCGGCATCGCTTACGGGTGCACTTTTTACTAGAATATCACATTCAAATACTTCTTTTTTGTCATAAGCGATCTTGGCCCCGGCCTCACTGTAATCCTTATCGGTATAACTGGCCCCATCGCCCGCCTTGGTTTCTACCACCACCCGATGACCATTGGCCACCATCACCCCTACGGCTTCCGGAGTAAGTGCAATACGATTCTCATTAAATGAATTTTCCTTGGGAATGCCAATATTCAGAATCTCACCCTTGGGTTTGATGTCGAGTGTTTCTTCAAGCGTTTCATAAGAAAAAGAAGGAGATACGAATGGTTTTGATGTTGCCATAGTAAGCCGATTGTAAGTTGTACAAATTACAAATTTATTTCGAGCTTTCGGCTATCGGTACCGGTAGTGTACAGCCTCACCGTTAAACTGTTATCCGGAAAGATCCCGGCAGCCTTCTCGGGCCACTCCACCAAACAGATATTGCCCGAGAACAAGGCGTCCTCTACCCCCGCTTGTATGGCCTCCGCCTCATCACGGATACGATACAGGTCCAGATGATAAATGGTGCTGCCCTCCGCATTTTGGTATTGGTTGATGATGGAGAAGGTTGGACTGGAAACCGTGTCCTGCACCCCCATTGCCGCACATAGGGCATGGATAAAGGTTGTTTTTCCGGCGCCCATTTCACCATGAATGGCAATCACCCGATGCTGGCCGATGTAGGGCAGAAATGCTTGGGCTGCCTGATCAATATCCCCCAGTCTGAAATTTAACTCCATGTTGCAAAGATATTTTCCTTCAATAGTAATTGTATACGTTTCACAAAGAATAATTTTGCAGTATGGAAAAAGTTGAATGGAAGGTTGAAGGGATGACTTGTACCAATTGTGCACTCACGATCAACAAGTACCTTGAAAAACAGGGTTTGAAAGACGTGAAAGTGAATTTCATTGGCGGAGATATAAGCTTCGAAATGAGTGAATCCAATTCAACTGAAACCATTTCCAAAGGTATTGAAGCGCTGGGCTACCAGGTTGTACATCCTGAAGATAATGACCACCATGCGAAAGGCAAGGGATTATTCTCGAACCATCTCCAACGCTTCCTGTTTTGCCTTCCCTTTACCCTGGTACTGATGTTGCATATGCTTCCCTGGCATATTCATTTTTTAATGAACCCATGGTTACAAATGGCAATTTGCCTTCCTGTTTTCTTATTGGGCATGAGTTATTTTGGTGTAAGCGCTGTAAAAAGTCTGCGTGGCGGTATCCCCAATATGAATATGCTGATCACCATCGGGGCGGTGGCTGCATTTGTATACAGTCTTACCGGCACCCTGCTCAACCTCGGGATGGATTATGCTTTTTATGAAACCACGGCTACCATCATCACCCTGGTCTTTTTGGGCGAATGGGTTGAACATAAATCCGTGGCCACTACACAATCGGAATTGAATAAACTGGCGGCCCGGCAGAAACTGATGGCCAATATGATCGCCTTCGACGAAACACACCAGGAGTTGATCTTCCCCATCGAAAACACCAAACTGCATGTAGGCGACCTTATATTGATAAAGACCGGCGAACAGGTTCCCATGGATTGTAAGATCCTTTGGGGCGAAGCCTATGTAAACGAATCACTGCTTACGGGCGAAAGCAATCCGGTGCATAAGCTGAAAAAAGATGCACTGATCGGTGGAAGTTTGATCACTGAGGGTACGGTAAAAGCACAGGTTACTGCAGTAGGAAAAGATACCATACTCAGCAATATCCTTCAACTGGTAAAACAGGCCCAGGGAGATAAACCGCCCATTCAACAACTGGCCGATAAGATCAGTGCCATATTTGTACCTGCCGTGATCGGCATTTCTATCCTGAGTTTTTTGTTGAATTATTTCGCCTTTGATATCAGTGTTACCGATTCATTGATGAGAAGTATCGCGGTGCTGGTGATCAGCTGCCCCTGTGCCATGGGATTGGCCACGCCGGCTGCTATTGCGGTAGGACTAGGCCGTGCAGCGCGCAATGGTATCCTGTTCAGGAATGCAAAAAGTCTGGAACTGTTTAAAGATATACGCACGGTTGTTTTTGATAAGACCGGCACGCTCACTTTAGGACAACTGACCATCAGCAACTGGCATAGTGAATTGGATGAAACCCTTTTCAAAAGCATCGTGTATTCGATCGAAAAATTTTCGAACCATCCCATTGCCAAAACCATCAGCCTGAACTGGAAGAACAGCCAAAACATCGCCTGGAAAAAAATTGAAGAAATAAAAGGTACCGGTATGCTTGCTGAAGATCAGGAAGGCAATCAATACGCACTGGGATCTTATAAAATTGCTGCCACCCAAACTTCAGATACTAACCATACCGCCTACCTGCTAAAGAACGGATCGCTGGTGGGATGGCTGGATATGGAAGATGAACTTCGCCCCGAGTCGGCAGCCGTGATCAAATATTTACATGAAAAAAATATTCAGACCGTATTGTTGAGCGGCGATAGTTCTGCAAGAACAAATAAGGTGGCTTCGGCCCTGGGTATCGACAAAGTATTTGCCGAACAATCGCCTGAAGAAAAACTTAAGGTGATAGAAACCCTCAACAACCAATCACCGGTTGCCATGGTGGGCGATGGCATCAATGATGCCCCGGCACTGGCCAAGGCCACGATCGGGATCTCCATGAGTGATGCCACACAACTGGCCATGCAAACCGCACAGGTGGTGTTGATGAATAAGGGCATTCAACATCTGCCCCTGGCACTGGGATTAGGAAAGCATACATTCAGTACCATCAAGGGCAACCTTTTCTGGGCCTTCATTTATAATATTGTAGCCATTCCGATTGCGGCCATGGGTTTTCTACATCCGGGCATAGCTGCACTGGCCATGGGTTTCAGCGATGTGGTACTGGCCATCAATTCAATTCGCCTGAATTACCGGAAAGTGATTTAATTTCAAATGGAAATTTAACGAAGTGGATATTCACCGGATCTTAAAGGAATATTGGGGATTCAGCCATTTCCGTGCCATGCAGGAACCGATCATTCGGTCAATACTGGAAGGCAAGGATACGCTCGCCCTGCTGCCCACGGGTGGTGGCAAATCCGTGTGCTTTCAAGTGCCGGCAATGCTGAAAGATGGGATATGCCTAGTCGTTAGTCCGCTCATCGCCCTCATGAAAGACCAGGTAGAGAACCTCAACAAAAAAGGGATACCAGCCCTGGCCGTATATTCCGGAATGAGTTTCCAGGAAGTGAAAAAGACCTTACAACAGGCCGCATTTGGGGATTATAAATTCCTATACGTTTCACCCGAAAGATTGGAAACCGATCTTTTTGAAACTGTGCTGGCCTCCATGAAAGTGAACCTGATCGCCGTTGATGAAGCGCATTGTATTTCACAATGGGGATACGATTTCAGGCCACCCTATATGCGCATCGCCAAGATCCGAGAACGACTCCCGGGTGTGCCTGTACTGGCCCTCACAGCCTCTGCTACCAAACTGGTGCAAGAAGATATTTGTGAGAAACTGCATTTTGGAAAAACCCAGCAACGATTTCAACAATCATTTGAAAGACCGAATCTTTCATACAGTGTATTTCCCGTAGCATCAAAACAACAAAAGCTCATTGAAATATTAACCAATGTGAGCGGCTCCGCCATCGTGTATTGCAAAAGCAGGAAGTCTACCCGCGAAATTGCAGAACTGCTGATGATGAATGGAATTGCTGCCGATCATTATCATGCCGGTCTCAGCAATGAAGAAAGAAATGCAAAACAAACGGCCTGGATACAAAATAAAACCCGCGTGATCGTATGTACCAATGCCTTTGGGATGGGTATTGATAAACCTGATGTGAGAACCGTGGTGCATTATCATGTACCCGATTGTCTCGAAAATTATTACCAGGAGGCTGGTAGGGCGGGGCGTGACGGGGAACGCGCATATGCGGTCATGTTACACGGCCCTCAAGAACTGAATGAACTGTTACAACAAACCGATATCCGTTATCCCAGTGAAGCGCTGATCAAACAAGTGTATGTTGCCCTCATGAATCATTTGCAGATCGCCGCCGGGTCTGGCGAAGGCATGCAGGCGGAATTAGATATGAGTGTTTTCGCAGCAGCGTTTAAACTCAATATACTCACGGCTACTTATGCCATCAAGGTGTTGGAACAGGAATCGGTACTATGGTACAACGAAGTATTTTTCAAACCCTCTACCGTAGTATTCAGTACCAATAAACAGGAGCTCGCTGAATTTGAACACGTGCATCCAGAACTGGAGCCGCTCATCAAAGGACTCTTGCGATCATACGAAGGAATTTTTGATCATCCTGCCACGGTGTATGAATCACAGCTGGCAAAATTCATTCGGACGGAAAAAGAGATGATCAAGAAGGATCTTAAAAAACTGCACGATCGTGGCATGATCGTGTATAGTGCTCAAAAAGAAAAACCCCAACTAACGCTTTTACAAAACAGGATGTACCTGGATAATTATTCGCTTGACACCCGTAATTATTTAAAACGGAAAAAGAATTATGAAGAGCGGGTGGAAGCCATGATTCAATATGCCAAAAACGAAACTGCCTGCCGAAGTAAGATCATTGCAGCTTATTTTAATGATGTGGCTGTAAACAATTGTGGTATATGTGATAATTGCATCCGGCAGAAAACAAAGGCCGTTTCCTTATCAGAATTTGAGATCATTTCTGGCTATATCCTGAAATTGGCCAAAACATCACCGGTAAGCGTACCCGAAATATGGGCTGAGCTGCCTGACCACAAAAAAGAAACCATCTGGGAAGTGATCCATTACCTGCAGGCAGAAAAAAAAATCAGTGCCGATCAAGCCGGGAAACTATCCGTTTCCTGACCAAACCCCAAGTAACAAGTATTGCTGAATGGAAGGGATATGTAGGGTATAAAATAAAAAAAGGGACCAAGATAGAAATCTAGTCCCGCTTTAAAATCCAATATCCTATGAAAAACCGTAGCGAAGATAATACGGAATTTACTATTATGCAACATTTTATTTGTCCTTTTTTAAAAAATCGATATTTCCAATTTGTGTAAAAAGTACACAAATCTATATTTTATCCATATTATACATTACGAAATATCAGCTGATTACGGGGGAAAATCATTTTTGTAGGGTATAAGATCCCTTTCTAACCAAGTAGCTGTCACCCTGATACCAGACGATTGCTTCATTCATGAGACTGTCTTCCAGGGGAATAGGCTTGGCCATACCTCTAATAAAATCGGGTTGAAACATGGTTACCCGTTGCTTTGGAGAAAGAATAACCAGCTTTCCTGATCGGATATATCCCATATCCTGATAATTGCTGATAAAGACCCGGTCGCTGGTTTCAGCTGTTTTATAAATATCTAATCCAATGAACCTGCTGGTATAATTCAAATTCATCATACCTAAAACCGTTGGGGCAAGATCGATCTGGCTGACCATTCTTTTTTCAATTGCCGGCTTCACCAAGGAAGGAGCATAGATAAAATAAGGAATATGATATTGGACCAAACCGATGTTCAAATATGGAAGCGCGTAGGATCATGTTTCAAAAACAAGGCTGCTGTAGCTGGAATTGCCTCCAATTTTAATCTCCGCTTTCTGAGGGAACTTTTACCCACATGATCTTGACTTCCGCTTTATTGATCCCTACGGCAGTTCCGATCAACAAGTCGCCGTTCTTATTGTTCAACTTCAGGCGATAGGGTAACACATATTCGCCATTAAGCAACTCAAAACTCAGCCACTCATCTTCTAGTTTTATATTCCTGAATTCGTATAGGTGGGGACCTACCGACTTGATCACCGGTTGGTCATGATCCATCCAGATGCTGAATGTATCGTGGTAAGCCACATCTGTCTTTCGGTTATAACTCCAGGTCTCCGACCATTTCCCATCATACACCGATCCAGAATTTTTAGTGGACTTACTTGATCCCCCGGCCTGACCAGCAGTTTCCTGCGCCAGGCTACAAAAACAAATAAATAGTCCTGCACAAAACAACAGGACTTGCTTGTGATAATATTTCATATGATTTTTTTTTAAAACCAACTGGTAGACTTTTTAGTTGTTCTGCCTCCAAGACCAAGTGCCCCCAGTAATGACCGCACAATGGTATTACCAGCAGTGCGTGCCATACTTTTCACGATCGAATTGTTCTCAATTTTTTCCAACGTTGTAGGCTCTGGTTTCTGTGTTCTTTTCGTGGTGCCTGTATCAGTATCCTGAGATTTTTCAGCCGCTTCCTGCAATTTGGCGGTCAATATCTCATAGGCAGATTCACTGTCGATGGCTTGGTTATACTTGGCCACCATCTTAGACCTTGTGTTGATGGCGTCAATTTCAGCAGGGGTAAGGATATCCATCCTGCTGCGTGGTGAAGCCAGAAAAGTATGTGCCAGCGGTGTGGGAATCCCTTTTTCATTTAGCATGGTCACCAGGGCTTCCCCGATGCCCAGTTGCGTGATCAGGTCTTCGGTTTTATAAAATTCAGTTTCCGGATAGTTTTCAGCTGTTTGTTTGATGAGTTTCCTGTCGGCCGCTGTAAAAGCCCGCAGGGCATGCTGAATTTTCAGTCCTAGTTGCGCCAGCACACTAGCCGGTACATCCATTGGATTTTGCGTACAAAAAAAGATGCCGATACCCTTTGACCGGATCAGTTTTACCATGGTTTCAATCTGTTGCAGCAAAGCACTGCTGGCATCCTGAAAGATCAGGTGCGCTTCATCAATAAATATCACCAGTTTGGGTTTATCAAGATCTCCTTCCTCTGGGCTGCTGGCATAGAGTTCGGCCAGCATCTGCAACATAAATGTGGAAAATAGTTTTGGCTTATCCTGCAGGTCGGTCACCCGCAGCACGCTGATCATTCCTCGACCATCGTCGCTGATCCGCATCAGGTCATCCACTTCAAAACTTCGCTCCCCAAAAAATACATCAGCGCCCTGTTGCTGCAGTTCGATCACTTTGCGCAATATGGTTCCGGTAGAGGTGGTGGAAATATTGCCATAGGTTTTTTGCAGTTCGGCCTTACCCTCATCACCGATATACTGCAGCACTTTGATGAAATCCTTCAGATCCAGCAAGGGCAATTTAGTATCATCACAATATTTGAAGATCATGGCCACTACGCCTCCCTGGGTATCGTTCAGCTCCAGGATCTTACTCAACAATACCGGACCAAATTCACTAACTGTTGCGCGTAAATGCACTCCGTTTTTTCCGGTGAGGGTCAGCAATTCTGCCGGAAAAACGGCAGGCTTGTATTCCATTGTAAGTTTCTGGTAGCGTTCTTTCAGCTTATCATTTTCGGCACCCATGGCGGCGATCCCGCTCAGGTCGCCCTTGATATCCATCACCAACACCGGCACACTGGCATCACTCAGGTATTCACTGATCATCTGAAGGGTTTTGGTTTTACCGGTGCCGGTAGCTCCTGCGATCAATCCATGCCTGTTCATCGTTTTCAAAGGAAGAAAAATACCTGCTTCGGGAACCACTTCCCCATTGAGCATGGCCGCCCCGATCTTTACCGATTCGCCTTTAAAATGATAACCATCATTGATGGACTGAATAAAAGTTTCCTTAGTTGCCATAGTGCACAATTTTTATGTAGGAAAGATACAAAGGGAAAAGGAAATGATGTAGAAGTTTTTACCCTTTTGATGTTAATTTTGTAGTATGAAAAAACAAATCGGATTTATTTTTTTCATGGGATCGCTACTGGCCCTTACCAATATTTTTTTTATTGAAAAGCCTGCTGATATCAATACTAAGGCTGCCCTTGGCAAAAAAATATTCAACGAAAAACTGCTGTCAAAAGATTCGTCGATCAGTTGTGCCAGTTGCCATAAACCTGCCTATGCATTTGCCGACACGATGGCCTTTAGTCTGGGCATTGAAGGAAAACATACCCTACGCAACACACCCTCTGTATTAAATATGAAGAACCGCCCCTATTATTTCTGGGATGGAAGGGCCGGCTCATTAGAACAACAGGCATTAATGCCCATTGAAAACCCCGATGAAATGGGATTGCCCATTGCCATTGCTGTACAAAGACTCAATGATAACCCCCTCTATAAAAACCTGTTCTTAAAAATTTATAAGCAAAATCCATCAAAAGAAAATCTGGCTTCTGCGCTGGCTGCCTTTGAAAATACACTGGAGACCAGCAACAGCAAATTCGATGACTGGAGCAATAATCTTCGCAAACTTTCAGCCGAAGAGGAAGCAGGCCGACAACTTTTTATCGGTGACAAGGCAAAATGCTTCAGTTGTCATTCAATGGAAGATTTCACCGATGATGGGTTCAAGAATATTGGATTGTACAATGGCAAAGCACTCAATGATGCCGGCCATTTTAATTTCAAAAAGGACTCGGCCAACCTGGGGAAATTTAAAACACCCGGACTGCGCAATGTGGCTGTAACCGCTCCTTATATGCACAATGGCATGTTCGCAACCTTGGAGGCGGTGGTGGATTATTATAATGATCCGAGCAAATATGTGACCCATCCGATCAATATCGACCCCAGTTTGAGCCAACCATTAGGGCTCACAGAAAAAGAAAAAAAATCGCTGGTAGCATTCTTAAAAACCTTGACAGATAAGGCTTTTGTGAAAAAATAAATTTTTTCGCCTAACCAGTTCTGTGATAACATGATTACCTTTAACAAAACATTAGGCCCACTAAACTCCCCGATGAATACTGAAATAATTTTATTTGCTATTAAATAAACAAACAATGGAACCCACAAAACCTCAAATATTATTGTGCGAAGATGACACCAACCTTGGCATGGTACTGAAAAATTATCTGGAACTGAACGATTATGAAGTTACCCTGGAAAGAGATGGTCGTCTTGGACTGGCTGCCTTTCAGCGCGAAAAATTTGATATCTGTCTACTGGATGTGATGATGCCCAATATGGATGGATTTGCTCTCGCCGAAGAGATCCGCGATGTAAATCCGGATGTGCCCTTATTCTTCCTGAGTGCAAAGACCATGAAAGATGATATCATCCAGGGATATAAACTGGGTGCCGATGATTATATCACCAAGCCATTCGACAGCGAGGTGTTGTTGCATAAAATAAAAGCCATCCTGAAACGCAATGAAGAAACCCATCGCGAAGAAGCCAATGCTGAATTCGATCTGGGAAATTATCATTTCAATCCTCGCTTAAGAGAATTGACCATTGCCGGAAAAGTACAAACCCTTTCGCCCAAAGAAAATGAATTGCTGAAGATGCTGAGCGAATACAAAAATGATCTGCTGAGCCGCGAAATTGCGTTGAAAAAAATATGGGGCAGCGATACTTATTTCAATGGAAGAAGTATGGATGTGTATATCGCCAAATTACGCAAGTACCTGAAAGAAGATCCCGCTATTGAAATTGTGAATATTCATGGAAATGGATTCAGGCTTGTGGTAACGGAATAATTGATCCCTCAAATGATATCTGATGCTGCCCATGGGCAGCATTTTTTTTAACTGAATAGCAGATTATCGTCTTTATCTTTTGCTGCCCGCTTACCCAAGTGTTCGTAGGCTTTTGCGGTGGCTTCCCTGCCACGTGAGGTCCTTTGTAAAAATCCTTCCTGTATCAAGAATGGCTCGTACACTTCTTCCAGTGTTCCGGTTTCTTCACCTACTGCAGTAGCAATGGTAGTGATGCCTACCGGTCCGCCCTTAAACTTATCAATGATCACCGACAGGATACGGTTATCCATTTCATCCAGTCCGTGCTTATCTACATTCAATGCCTTCAACGCATGCTCTGTTATGGCCAGATCAATTACCCCATTGCCGATCACTTGTGCAAAATCACGCACCCGGCGAAGCAATCCATTGGCAATTCTGGGTGTGCCCCTGCTTCTTCTTGAAATTTCATCGGCAGCATCACTGGTAATTTTTGTGCCCAGTATCTTTGACGAACGTAAGATGATATTCTTTAAGGTTACTGCATCATAATATTCTAAGCGCGATTTAATTCCGAAACGCGAAAGCAATGGAGCAGTAAGCAAACCGCTACGGGTTGTGGCACCAATTAAAGTAAAAGGATTCAGGTTTAGTTGCACACTTCTTGCATTGGGACCGCTATCGATCATGATATCGATGCGATAATCTTCCATGGCCGCATAAAGATATTCTTCCACAACAGTACTCAACCGATGGATCTCATCAATGAAAAGTACATCATTGGGTTCCAGATTAGTGAGTAAGCCAGCCAGATCACCGGGCTTTTCAATCACCGGGCCACTGGTTTCTTTTATTTGAACACCCAATTCATTGGCCACAATTCGGCTGAGGGTAGTTTTACCCAGGCCGGGAGGACCATGAAATAAAATATGATCAAGCGCTTCGCCCCGCATCTTTGCAGCCTTGATGAAAATGCTGATATTTTCAATGATCTGCGACTGACCCGAAAAATCATGGATCACCGAAGGGCGGATGCTGTTTTCAAAGGCAGCATCGGCCGAGCTCAGATTTTCCTTGTCGCTATTTAAATTCAAATTGGGCATGTAATGTTTTTATGGAATGCTGTAAAACTAATTATCATTCATCATAAAACCATAAATACCCTATCTGACCGGGCCATCTACCCATCACTATAAGTCCCAAAAGCTCCCCTTTCACACCCGGTTAACCTCTTAACCACCCATTTCACCATTAATCAAATGGAGCCTGAATTTCATTAACTTCAGGAGTAATTTTGCTATATGGGTAAGTTTAATATCAGATACTGGTCCTGCCAGATTTTAGGATGGGGAATATGGGGCGCGATCAATTATTATTTCAGCGTGGTAATTTATGGCGATTGGCTGAGTAACCTATTTAGCAATGATCCCGAAAAATTACAAAGAGCCAAATTATTGTTTCATGCAGGCACCTTGATCTTTGTGTTATCGGGGATCCTGATCACCCATATTTTCAGAGCAATTTTAAAAAGGATCGATTGGTTGAAATTTTCACTGGTTAGCATCCTGGTATTTTTTGCAGTCATTGCTTCTGTTTCGGGTATCGGAATCTATTACCTTGAAAATTTTGTGGAAGCGAAAACCAATCTTTCGATCGATCAATATATCCAGAACCAACGACTCGAGAATGCAAAACTTTCAGAACTCAAGGCCGGGCTCAGCGAAATAGATTATTATTCTGCCAAAAAAGATTCCCTTACAGAAGACCAAAAAAAATCGGTTGAAACGATCAAACGATCAGGGTGGAGCAGAAATGCAAAAGGCGAATGGAAACAACAGGCAAGAAGCAATTTGGGTTCCATCTACCAAACCGTTATTTTATCGAGCCTTTGGTTCCTATTATACCTGTTCTGGCATTTTTTCAACAAGAACAGAAAAGATCAGCTCGACAAACTGAAACTGGAAACAACGGTAAAGGAGCTGGAATTAAAAACGATCAAATCGCATATCAATCCGCATTTCATTTTCAATTCACTCAATAGCATACGGGCATTGGTAGACGAAAATCCGGAACGGGCCCGAACGGCCATCACCGAATTGAGCAATATCCTGCGCAGCAGCATGCAGGCCGAAAAATCGGAAACAGTAACCTTGCAGCGGGAACTGGATATTGTAAAAGATTATCTGGCATTGGAACATATGCGTTTTGAAGAACGCCTCCGTGTCAGCTTCAACATTGCACCCGAAACCCTGAATGCTCCGGTGCCACCCATGATGTTGCAAACCCTGGTTGAAAATGCCATTAAGCATGGCATCAGTAAGCAGGTTCATGGTGGTGATGTGATCGTTACTTCTTGTTTTAACAACCACAACCTGGAATTGATGGTAAAAAATACCGGATCTCTTTCAGCCGTGATCAATGAAGATGGATTTGGCATCAAGAGCACGCAAGACAGGCTGAACCTGATGTACCAGGGAAAGGCCGTATTTGAGATCAGGAATACCCATGAAGAGATGGTGGAATCAAAAATTACGATACCGCTGCCAACAAATTAAATCATACATTAAATCATATAACGCATGCAGAAAGCGATAATCATCGATGATGAACGTTTAGCAAGAAATGAACTCAAGAAATTACTGCTCGATTTTCCGGATGTAGAAGTGATCGGTGAAGCAGCCAATGCCACAGAAGGGTTGGAAAAAATTGAGAGCCTTTCGCCCGACCTGATCTTTCTCGACATCCAGATGCCGGGTAAAACAGGATTTGATATGCTCACCGAACTAGACAGTGCCCCCCATGTGATCTTTACCACTGCCTATGATGAATATGCGTTGAAAGCATTTGAAGTGAATGCGCTCGACTACCTGATGAAACCGGTAGAACCCAAGCGCCTGGCCGATGCACTGCAGAAATTGCAACAGGCAGAAGAAAAGGAACTGGCGGCTGCCATGGCCGGCATCAACCGAGGCATACTAACTGAACAGGATCAGGTATTTGTAAAAGACGGAGAACGTTGCTGGTTTGTAAAACTGGGCGAAGTGCGTTTATTCGAAAGCGTTGGAAATTATGCCAAAGTATTCTTCGGCACCTACAAACCACTGATCTTAAAATCGCTGAATGCGCTGGAAGAAAGACTGGATGAAAAAGTTTTCTTCCGTGCCAATCGAAAACATATTGTAAACTTGCGCATGATAGAAAAGATTGAACCCTACTTCAATGGAGGGTTACTCCTTGAACTGCATGGCGGAGAGAAAGTAGAAGTCAGCAGAAGGCAGGCCGTAAAATTCAAAGAAATGATGAGTTTATAAATTTCATCCATCAAAAAATATACATGAAGAAATTATTATTGATTGTTGCAACAGGCTGTATCAGCCTGTTTTCTTTTGGCCAGAACATCAACGAACTGATCAATGCCACAGAAGTGGAGAGAATTGAAAGAACACTTTCGGCCGACGATATGCTGGGCAGGAAACCCTTCACCCCAAGTATCGACAAGGCAGCTGATTTTATAGCCAGTGAATTTGCCAAAAGCAAACTGAAATGGTATGGCAATAACAAGTCTTATTTTCAGGAATTCAGCATGGTGAAAGCAAAGCCGGTGGAGATCATTGGCATGCTCGATAATGACTCATTGAATAGTACAAACGTAGCTGTTAATACCACATCTGCTGAGATCAATATTCAATCCTTAAAAGATTTTGAAGTAGTGCTGGTGAACAAAGATGATGATTTTTCTAAGATCGTTTTTCCGCTGTTCGATATCCCAAAAAATTTATTGATCCTGGTGGATACTGCTCATGCACGCCGTTTTAAAGGCATGCAGCGATTTGGAGGGAACGCAAAATTCCCTTCCCATGTGTCGCAGGTTTTTGTACTCACTGCTCATCTGCACCCGAATAGTTTTCAACTGCATATCAAAAACCAGATCAGTGCACAATACTTAAAAAATGTAGTGGGTGTGTTGCCCGGCAAGTCTAAAAAAACTGAGACCGTTGTCTTTTCGGGACATTATGATCATCTGGGTGTTGGTAAACCCAATAAGGACCAGGACAGTATTTACAATGGTGCCAACGACGATGCGGCCGGAACTACGGCGGTGATCATGCTGGCCAACTATTTCAGCAAACTGAAGAACAATGAACGTACCCTTATTTTTGTGGCCTTTACAGCAGAAGAGATGGGTGGTTTTGGAAGCCGGTATTTTAGTCAGCAGGAAAATGCCGACAGTGTAATGGCGCTTTTCAATATTGAAATGATCGGCACCGAAAGCAAATGGGGAACCAATAGTGCCTATATCACCGGTTATGAAAAATCAGATATGGGAAAGATCCTGCAGGCCAACCTGATCAATTCTCAATTTCATTTTGAACCTGACCCCTATCCCACACAAAATCTTTTTTACCGGAGCGACAATGCAACCCTGGCTGCACTGGGCGTTCCTGCCCATACCATTTCCACATCGAAGATGGACAGCGAAAAATTCTATCATACGCAAGAAGATGAAATTGAAACGCTCGACATGAATAATATGGCAGAGATCATCAAGGCCATTGCCATGAGCAGCCAAAGCATCATCAGTGGAAAAGACACACCGAGCAGGGTAGAAAAAATGAAATAGGAAAGATTTGTCTGGCTGAAAAAACTAAGAATTTACCGGCACGCTATGAATGGCAGCAGCCATTTCTGCGATCAATGAACTATCTTTTTCGATGGCATTACCGATCACGATCACATCGGCCCCGGCTTTGCAATTGAGATAGGCTTTTTCGGGTTCAAGAATACCGCCACCCACGATCAGGGGCACTTCTATGGCAGCGGCCACTTTCGCGATCATAGTTTCAGCGATCGGTCTGCGGGCACCACTTCCTGCATCCATATAAATGAGTTTCATGCCCAACATCTCGCCAGCCATGGCGGTGCAAACTGCGATCTCATTTTTATCTGCAGGAATAGGTGCTGCATTTGAAATATAAGAAACAGTGGTAGGGGCACCACCATCAATGACCATATAGCCAGTGGGCATGATCTCTAATCCACTTTGTTTGATGACCGCAGCAGAAACCACATGCTGACCGATCAGCAGATCTGCATTTCTTCCGCTGATCAGCGACAGGTACAATAATGCATCGGCATGTTTACTGATCTGCGAAGGTGAACCGGGAAATAAGATGGCAGGGATATCACAATTGTGCTTAATATATTGCACACACTCATCAATGTAATCGGAAACCACCAGGCTTCCGCCAACCAAGAAATAATCTATTTTGGCATCCACGGCCAGTTTGATCAATTGCTCCATAGAACCCTCATTCACCTTATCAGGATCGATCAATACAGCAAAAGATTTTTTTCCCTGCTGCTTACGCGTTGTCAATGAGTGATAAATACCGTTATCTTTTTTCATATGGCTGTTATCGCAAAGGTAAAAAAAACGTTGGTACCCCGTTCATAAAAACAAATAACCTGTTTACTAAGGGATATTGGCTGAATTTTATACCTAATTTTGATATGATGACCGATATTTCAGGTGAAATAAAATTCAAGACCGCCAGAAGTGGGGGTAAAGGTGGCCAACACGTGAATAAAGTGGAAACCATGGTAGAGGGATATTGGCAGGTGGCTAACAGCAAACTCTTCAACGATGAAGAAAAAACACGCATCGCTGAAAAACTATCCAACAAGATCAATCTGGGCGGCTTCTTATTGGTAAAAAGCCAATCGGATCGCAGCCAGCTGGGCAATAAGGAACTGGTACTAAAAAAAATGAATGCGCTGATTCAAAAAGCATTGTTGGTACCCAAAAAAAGAAAACCTACTAAAATTTCGAAATTAGCCAAACAGAAAACACTGGATGCTAAAAAAAGAACCGGGGCATTGAAAAAAGACCGGAGAAAAATAAGCGGAAATGAATAATACAAATAAATGGCTCATTGTGATTTTGGCAATATTGCTATGTCAACAGGTGATGGCACAAAACAATCAGACCCAAAATAACCAGGGCACGATCACGCTATCATTTATTCCTAACGTTGCCGGAAAACCGCTGGTGCTGAACGATTCCAGTTATACCAATCCTTTTGATGAAATATACCAGATCAGTAAATTCAGGTTTTATGTAAGTCAGGTAAGTGCAAAGGATAAACAGCGTTCACAGAAAGAGAAAAATAGTTACCATTTGATCGACGCGGCAGATCCCGCATCATTACAATTTAGTTTTTCTTTGAAGCCGGGCAAGTACAATTCGATTGATTTTTTATTGGGTGTTGATAGTGTAAGAAATTTCAGTGGCGCACAAACTGGTGAGTTGGATCCTGTAAAAAATATGTTCTGGACCTGGAACAGCGGCTATGTAATGCTGAAACTGGAAGGAAGATCAACCGCATCAACCGCATTGAATAATCGCATAGAATATCATATTGGCGGATATTCCGGGGCGTTCAATACCATTAAAAAGATCCACCTGGATGCGAATTTTGAAATTGTGGCCGGAAAATCTGTTTCGTTACCAATAAAAACGGACATCAATACCCTATGGCAGGGTGCCCACGATATCCGTATTGCCGCATCACCGGTTTGTGCCATACCCTGTGCACTGGCAATGCAAATTGCCGATAACTACAGTAAAATGTTCAGCATTATAAAATAAAGCGCATGCGGAAAATATCCATCCTTGTATTATTCGTTGGTTTAGTGTGGATGGCAGGATTTTTTATGAGCGCAGGCAAACATGAAGGACCCTGGAAACCTACTTACCTCTCTTTTAATATTCCGGCCGGATGGCCCAAACCACCCAAGGATATTTTTATCAGCAACAGGTTAACAGAGGAAGGATTTCAACTCGGGAAAAAATTATTTTATGATGGTCGCCTGAGTAAGGATGGAAATTTTGCCTGTGCCACCTGTCACCAACAATATGCCGCCTTTGCAAATTACGATCATGATTTCAGCCATGGTTTCAATAATGCATTTACCAAAAGGAATGCTCCGCCCCTGTTCAATCTGGCCTGGATGCCTTTGCTGCATTGGGATGGAGCCATCAACCACTTGGAAGTTCAACCACTCGGTCCGATCACCTCAACCATTGAAATGGCTGAACAAATTGATAGCGTATTGTTCAAATTGAAAAAAGACAGCGCTTACCGTCGCATGTTCAAAGCTGCTTTTGGAGATGCCACGATCAATAGCCAGCGACTCCTAAAAGCAATTGCACAATTCACCGGCACCATCATTTCTGCGGGTTCTAAATATGATAAGGTACAGCGGGGAGAAGCCAGTTTTACCCCATCAGAACAAAATGGTTACCAGTTGTTCAAAACAAAATGTTCGGGATGCCATCCGGAGCCGCTGTTCACTGATTATTCTTTTCGCAACAATGGCTTGTCGGTAAATAAATTATTGAACGACTCTGGCAGGATGAGGATCACGAGAGACAACAAAGACTCCTTGAAATTTAAAGTACCCAGTCTGCGCAATGTAGCGATCAGCTTTCCGTACATGCACGACGGCAGATTTTTTTCGCTGGGCGAAGTGATCGATCATTACAGAACCGGCATTGTTACCGCACAGCCCAGTTTGGATAGTCTGCTGAAAAAAAGGATCCCACTGACCAATATGGAAAAGAATAACCTCATCTTTTTTTTACATACTTTAACAGACAGTACACTCACCCATAACCCCCGCTTTGCGGTACATTGATAATTTTAGTGTAAACCCTGATCAATCATTCCATATTGTGAATGATAAAAAGTAAATTTGAATTATAAATAACCAGGTATTGAGTAGTATTAAAAAATTAGCGGGACAAACCATTTGGTATGGCGTAAGTTCCATTGCCGCCAGGTTTATCAATTACCTGCTCACGCCGCTGCTCACGTACAACCTTGCCCATACCAGCGATTATGGCAAAATGGGACTTATCTATTCGGCCATTCCCATTTTGAATGTGATCTTCACCTATGGTTTTGAAACGGCTTATTTCCGATTTGCCTCAAAACCGGAATACAAGAACACGATTTATAATACGGCCACGATCTCTATTTTTATTTCTACCCTTTTGCTTACGGCTTTGTTATGGATCAATCAACAAATATTTGGTCATATCATCAGCCTGGATGCCTATCCGCAGATCATTCAACTCAGTATTTTCATCATTGCATTGGATGCACTGAGCACAATACCTTTTGCTCGACTAAGAGAACAGGGAAGGCCTAAAAAATTTGCATTCATTAAGATCACCAGTATCCTCACCAATATTTTGTTCACCTGGTTCTTCATCAGGTACTGCCCAATGCATCTGCAACAAGATCCGGCCAGTTGGGTAGGAACATTTTATGATCCCAATACCAATCCGATTGTATATGTGATACTGGCCAACCTGATACAATCGGCCATTACCATAGTATTGCTTGCCGGTGAATTCTCGAGCATCCGTTTTCATTTTGATGCTAAGTTGTGGAAACAGATGATGATCTACTCAATGCCACTGGTGATCGCGGGTATGGCGGGTATGATCAATGAAACCTTCGACAGATTGATGCTGGTTTGGTGGCTTCCCGGCACAGCAGAATTCAAGGAAGAACAAGTGGGCATCTATAATGCCTGTTATAAATTATCAATTCTGATCACTTTATTTATTCAGGCATTCAGACTGGGCGCGGAACCCTTTTTCTTTAAACAGGCGGAAGGGCAACATCCGCAGCGTACATACGCCCGCGTGATGAAATTTTTTGTGATCATCATTTCGGTGATGTTCCTGGTGGTGAGCCTGTTCATTCCCATCTGGAAACATTTTATTGGGCCCAATTACTGGTCGGGATTGGGTGTAGTACCCATTCTCTTATTGGCCAATATGTTCCTGGGGATTTATTATAATCTTTCCATCTGGTATAAATTATCGCATAAGACCATGGCTGGAGCATGGATCACACTGGTGGGGGTATCCGTAACCTTTGTGATCAATTATTTCTTTATTCCGCAATTCAGTTATATGGCCTGTGCCTGGGCCACTTTTGCCTGTTATGGCAGCATGATGCTGATCTCATTTTTGTGGGGACAAAAAGCTTACCGGATCCCTTATGCCTGGAAAAAACTTACGGCCTATATGGTCATCGCGGTATTGATCTTCTTTTTACACTGGGGCATTACCAGCTTATCTGATAATCGAATGGTTGATCTCGTTTCTGCCTTATTGTTAGTTGCAGGTTACAGTCTTTTTATAGCTCGGATAGAAAAAAGAGAGCTCGCCAAACTTCCGGTGATCGGAAAATATTTTCATCACCATGCTACCCCTAAAGATTAATCCTTTTCTACCGGTGCCACAGATCTTACAAATGCGGCACGCCTTGGTGCGGGCATAAAGGCATGCAACCCTTTTACGCCTTTCCAGATCACTTCATTTAACTCATGATCGGGTACCAGGTCTTCCTTGCTCAGGTCGAATTTATCTGATCGGTCGGAGAGTTCATTGCGCACCATATTCTTATCATTCAGGTTCACTGAAATGGGCAGGGCAGTAAAGCCGCTGAAATTTGGAGTAGCCGTAAAACATCTCCACAAGGGCATGGCGCCTGCATCATACTGGCTCATGGGCGGTAAGCCCAGGATCAGTTCCATGGTACGCAGGATGCCGCTGGTGCTGTATGGGGTGTGGTCAACAAAATTTCTTTTTACGAAGGGACCGGCAATATAGGCCGGACTGCGGTGTGCATCCACATGGTCGGGGCCGTTCTGCGCATCGTCTTCTAGGATAAAGACAACCGATTCCTTCCAGATTGGACTATTGCTCAAGTACTCGAGGAACATGCCTACCGCCAGATCATTATCGGCCACATGGGCAAATGGGGTTGGGCGGTTCTTTGCCATGCCCTCGGTATGGTCGTTGATCAATCGCAGGGTATTCAACCGTGGAACAGCATTTATGGCTAATAGTGAGTCGAAATCACGCTTCCACTGTCCTACCCTAACGGTATCCCGCACTTTTTGATCCCAGCTGGTGTAATAGGTGCAAAAATGATTTTCGAGCACGGGAATATTGGCCTTATAATCATCCGCAAATTCGCCATAGGTGCGATAGCTGATCCCTGCTTTTTTACAATTACCCCAAATAAAATCACCTTTATTATTGGCAATATTTCGCGTTCCTTCTGCATCATACTCACCTCCCCTGCCTCCATAACTGGTTACCCAGTTCTTTTCCAGATAATCGGTGGCATAAGCACCCAGACTCCAGTTATGGCCATCGGCACTCACTTCGCCATCTACATAAAAATTATCGAGCAGCACAAATTGCTCGGCAAATTTGTGTTGGTTTGGCGTAATGTTTTTCCCGAATAGTAATAACGAAGTATCTCCGTTCCCTTCTTTCACATCGCCCAGTACCTGATCATATGTGCGATTTTCTTTCACGATATAGAACACATATTTGATCGGAGATGGCGCACCCAGTTGCTGGGGTATTGGATTCCCGAGTTCACTGGAACTCAATTTTTCCTTGATCTTGCTATAGGGTGTGTTCTTATATACCTGTTGCGAATAAACGCTTAATTGTTTGCTGGATGGCTGATCAATGATGCTCATGGTACCTTTCATTAGGCCACCAATGTATTGCGGACCGTCTTCATCATCTGCCTGGTGTTTTACTTTACGTTTTACCGGACTGGGTCCTTTTGGATTGGCAAAAGAAGAGAATCCCTTGCCATTGCTCACCCAAATTTTCTTTCCGATTGTTTTTACACAGGTGGGATACCAGCCTACCGGTATAAAACCTTTAGACAGACTATTACCCGGCTGCCTTACATCAAAAACTGCTAAACAATTATTATCAGCGTTGGCAATATAGAGCGTAGACTCATCGGGACTCAATGCCAGTCCATTGGTGGTGCTGCCCGGAGGGGCGTCGGGATACAAGGAAGCAGTCAGTGTTTCCACCACAGAACGAGTTGAAGTATTGATCACACTCACTGAATTATCATTGGCATTGGCCACATACAGATACTTTCCATTCTTGCTCAGGCACATATCATTGGGATTATCGCCCACGGGAATTGCAGTTCCCAATACATTGTTACGGGTATCGAACAACAACACTTTATCGCCGCCCCACAAAGAAATATACAATTGATTTTTATCGGGAGAAAGAATACATGTGTAAGCCTCTGCGTTTAACCGAACCTGTAAGTTTATTTTTTTTGTGTTCAGGTCAACTACATACAATGAGTTATTGTCCTTGGTAACCACATACATCAATTGACGTGCATCATCAATATCAAATCCGGCAGGAGAGATCTTGTTGGGCCATTTGTTACCTAATTTAATGCTGTCAATCAATACCAATTTCTCATTGAGCAGGGCATATTTCAAGATCCAGTTATCATTTCCTCCGCCTGCGTATAAGAATTTTTCATCAAGGCTGAATTTGAGTCCTACCCAACTTTTTGCGATCTCGATCTTATCCAGTTGCTTTTCCTGCTTAATGTTTAAGAGTTGCAAACTTTGCTTACCCTGGCCATTATTGGTAACGGCCATATATTTTTTAGAGGAAGATATAGCCATATTCAGGGGAAGATCGCCCAAGGGAAGACTTTTACCCGCAGGTGAAAGCGACCAGCCATTAGGCAGGGTAAGGGTTTGCTGGGCCTGGGCAGTCGTAAAGGCTGCCACTAAAGAAATGATCATCAAAAATTTACTGGATTTCATCTGCAAGAATTTTAAGCATTAAAGTTACAATAGTTTGGGGCTACTGTTCAGCGGTAATAATTAATTAATGTGCCTGTATTTTTTGGATAATAAGATTTGCATATAGAGTTAAACCTTCAGGCTTATTGGGATTTTTTTGCCAGTTGATATATGATCTTTTTATCTGCGTCATTGAGTATTGCTACGGTATCCTGCTGCACAAAATGGAGCTTGAATGCTTTTACAGCAGCAACCGGGTCGGCAATATCGTACCCGATCACCCGCAATGAGATCATGGGATCAAATGCTGTGGGCAGTTTCACATTGCTGGTATCGTACCAGTTTCCAAAACCCTGCATAGCGAGTTGCTGCCAGGGAAAATTCCTATTGGGGTCTACTTTTCTTTTGGGAGCAATATCAGCATGCCCTATAAAATTTGCGGCGGGTATATTATTATCTTTCTTCAATTTTTTCAGTAATTGTAATAAACTATTGATCTGAATTGTTGAAAAAGGCTCAAAGCCATTATTGTCGAGTTCAATACCAATGCTGATGCTATTTACATCGGTTACATTTCCCCATTTGGCAGCACCTGCATGCCAGGCCCTTAGGTAATCATTCAACATATGGTGTATGGTGCCATCTTTACAGATCACATAATGGGCACTTACCTGGGTACGAGGCATGGTAAAGATCCGCAGAGCAGAATCACAGGCGCCTTCTGCGGTGTGATGAATGATCACAAAATTGGGTTTACGCATTCCAAAGTTTGTGGTACCTACCCAGTAAGGAGTTGCCGGGGTACTATCAATAATATTAGGCTGCATGCTCAAGGTTTTCCCAAAAGCAGTTGCTTGCTTTTTGTAAATACTGTTTGTTTTACTGTAAGGGTTTTTGGGAGTACAAGCCGTGATCATTATCAGACTCAGTATAGATAATATCCTTATTATTCGGGAAATATTCATCTTTCAAATTACTTCAAATTTCAAAAACTGCCAAAGATCAATAATCCCAACAAATAGGCATGATCAAAAAAAAGCTGCCCGGTTTTGGGCAGCTTATCAATCATCAGAAAATATTTTATAAAGTAGCCATATCGATCACAAAACGATAACGCACATCGCCTTTCAGCATGCGCTCATAGGCTGCATTGATATCCTTCATAGCGATCACTTCCACATCACTTACGATATTGTGCTCGGCGCAATAATCGAGCATTTCCTGTGTTTCGGGTATTCCCCCGATCAGTGATCCGGCCAGACTGCGGCGTTGAAAAATAAGATTGAAAGCGGCTACCGGAGGAGCAGGCGGTGGTACCCCTACACATACCATGGTTCCACTGGTGGTGAGCATACCCAGATAAAAATTATAATCGTGCTCGGCAGAAACCGTGTCAAGAATAAAATCAAAATAATTGGCTACGGTTTTTACTTGTTCGGGATCGCTCGTAAGCACAAACTTATGAGCGCCCAATCTTTTTGCATCGGTAGCTTTGGAAGCGGTATGGCTCAGCATGGTCACTTCGGCACCCATTGATACAGCCAGTTTAACAGCCATATGGCCTAATCCACCCAAGCCCAGTATCCCTACTTTTTGTCCTGCACTAACTTTCCAATGACGTAAAGGCGAGTAGGTGGTAATGCCTGCGCAAAGCAATGGTGCAACAGCCTCAAGGGGTTGTTTATTTGAAATGCGTAACACGAAATCCTCGTGGCAAAGTATCATTTTACTGTATCCGCCAAAAGTAAGTCCGCTCCCATCCTTTTCCATACCATTATAAGAGAACACGGCACCACCGGTACAATATTGTTCCAGTCCTTCTTTACAATTATCGCAATCACGGCAACTGTCTACCAGGCATCCGATCCCGGCAATATCGCCCACTTTAAATTTAGAAACATGATTGCCTACGGCACTAACCCTACCCACGATCTCATGACCTGGAACTACTGGGAAAATGGTGTTTCCCCATTCGTTGCGGGCAAAATGAAGGTCGCTATGGCAAACACCACAATACAAAATATCAATTTGTACATCATGAGGCTTCGGTGCTCTTCTATCTAATGTCCAGGGAGCTAAAGGGGTTGTTGCAGACTGTGCTGCATAAGATTTGGTGGATGCCATAGTTTACTGTTTAATTGAAAACAAATATACTCGTTTATTTAGCCCAAACAATAAAGCAATTTTTTCACCCTCCATCAATTATAAAACACTCATGTACATCTTATTGCATCTTTATAAAATTACAACACCCAGGTGCACCTGATAAGCTAAATAATAACATTAAACTCTTTTTTATTGCATATGTTAAATATTGTTTTTACATTGTCACGCTGTTATCTGCTTCTTTTCAATATCCCCACTTATTTATTCACCTTTTTTTAAAAAACAAAACGAATTATTTATGAAAAGAATCATTTTCAGTGTATTCACTTTGTCGGTGATTATTACTGCTTGCAATGACAAAACAGGAACTAAATCGCCCGCCGCTTCGAGCACCCTTACGATGCCTTATAAAGCAACGTATCCATCAGAGTTTAACAACAATGTTTCCGATTCAAATCTTTTGCTAGTAATGAATACTTATAAGTACTGGGAACAGGGCGATATAAAGGCATTACGGGGTACAATGGGAGACAGCGTTTCAATGAATGGCGATAATATAATCTTTTCCGGACGGACTGATTCCTTAACCCAATTATGGCAAACATTCAGAGACAGTTTAAGTTCTGTAGAAATTAAAATGGACACATGGGCTAAATTGCATAATGAGAAAGACAGTTCCGACTATGTAAATGTTTGGTATAAAGAAATAGATACATACAAAACAGGGCGAGTGGATTCAGCTAATTTTTCTGATGTGAACCAGATAAAAAATGGAAAACTTACTTGGCTTTCGCAATACAAGCAACGGCTAAAAAAATAAGTTGATCTGTATTAAAAACCCACTTCACCAGTAAGTGGGTTTTTTTATGTTGAATTCCCTTCATTCTATCTACCTTTCCGTTTCAAGCCAACACATGAAAAGAATCGCTTTTACCTTTATCCTGCTCATATCTGCTTCTTTATTGTTTTCCCAAAGCAAGCCTGCCTACCTGCTCTATAATGCAAAAGGGAAAAAAATATCCTATGCAAAAATGATCCGCAAGTTGGTTCAACAAGATATCGTGATGATCGGCGAGTACCACAATAATCCGATCAGCCATTGGATGGAACTGGAGATCACTAAGGATTGCCAACAGCAGCGCAATTGTATTTTAGGTGCTGAAATGTTTGAACAAGACAATCAGCCTGCACTTGACCTCTATCTTCAGGGCAAATTATCGGCCAAGGGGCTCGATAGCATGGCCAGGCTCTGGAAAAATTACCGCACGGATTACGCACCATTGGTGAATTTTGCCAAAGAAAATAAATTGGTATTTGCCGCCACTAATATTCCACGTCGCTATGCTGTACTGGTATCAAAAGGAGGCTTTGAAGCGCTGGATACATTGTCCGCCACAGAAAAAACATGGATCGCACCACTACCTATTGCTTATGATGCTACCCTACCCGGTTATGTGAACATGATGACCATGATGAAGGGTCACGATTCAACCAATATTGCCAAGGCCCAGGCCATTAAGGATGCCACCATGGCCTATTTTATTTTAAAATACTTTACCCCGGGCAGTTTGTTCATTCATTACAATGGAAGTTACCATTCCGAAAATCATGAAGGAATTGTATGGTACCTTAAACGATCAAATCCTGGTATCCGAATAGCTACCGTTACTACTGTTTCGCAAAAGAATATTAAAAAGCTGCTTGCTGAAAATAAGCGTACAGCCGATTTTATTATCTGTGTGGATGAGGACATGACCAACACTTATTAGGTTTCACAAAGCTTTAGCATTCTGTCGGCAATAAATCATACCCATTAAACGTAATGCTATCAAATAATTATTGATGAAATCAGCGTTCCTGTTTGTTCTCATGACTTCGGCTTTTTTTGTACAGGCACAGCCGGCCATAAGTAAATCAACCCTCCAGCTTTCTCCGCTCAGCGAATATGATGGAGCCTGGAATGAACCAAAATACCTGCTTTGCAATACTGCAGCCAAAGTAAGTTACATGAATGAGGAGGAAAAAAAAGTGATCTATATCCTAAATCTTGCCCGCACAAATCCAGCATTATTTTGTAAGTCAGTGGTGAAAAAATATGCCACAGAATCAGATGATGCAAGATTAGACAACTCCACGTATTTGAATTCGCTGATCAAGGAAATGAATAAATTAGATCCGCTGAACCTGTTACAACCTGATCCCGATTGCTATAAAAGCGCCAACTGCCATGCTGTTATCTCCGGAAATACAGGTTATATAGGTCATAACCGCAGCGGAACCTGTTTGGCAAAAAGGTATTACAATGGGGAGTGCTGCGATTACGGTCATGATAAAGCGCTCGATATTGTCATGAGCTTATTGATCGATTACGATGTGCCCTCACTTGGACATAGGATGATCTGTTTTAGTCCATATTTAGTAATCGGAGTGTCCATACAGCCTCATAAAGTATGGACATATACTGCAGTGCTTGATCTTCATTACTGACCACAATCTATCATCACATATTTCTTCTGTACTGTCCGCCCACTGCATAAAGCGCATTGGTGATCTGACCCATGGAGCAATATTTCACCGTTTCCATCAGTTCTTCAAACAGGTTCGCATTGGCAATGGCCTTTTTTTGTAATTGGCTCAATGCATCAGCAGATTTTTGTTGATTTCTTTTTTTGAATGCTTCCAATGAACGGATCTGTTGTTCTTTTTCTTCGGTGGTACTGCGGATCACTTCTGTAGGCAGGATGGTGGGTGAACCATTCTTATTTAAAAAAGTATTCACGCCAACGATCGGGAATTCACCCGTATGTTTCAGCATTTCATAATGCAGACTTTCTTCCTGTATCTTATTGCGTTGATACATTCTTTCCATGGCACCCAATACAGCACCTCTTTCTGTAAGGCGGTCAAATTCTGTGAGCACCGCTTCTTCTACCAGATCGGTCAGTTCTTCAATCAAGAATGCCCCCTGATTAGGATTTTCATTTTTTGCGGTACCCAGTTCACGGTTGATGATGAGTTGGATGGCCATTGCCCTGCGTACACTTTCTTCGGTAGGTGTAGTGATCGCTTCATCATAGGCGTTGGTATGAAGCGAATTGCAATTATCATAGATCGCATACAGCGCTTGTAGTGTAGTGCGAATATCATTAAAGTCAATTTCCTGTGCATGCAAACTGCGGCCCGAGGTTTGAATATGATATTTCAGCATCTGGCTGCGCTTGTTGGCCTTATATTTATACTTCATACTCTTGGCCCAGATACGACGGGCCACACGGCCGATCACACTGTATTCGGGATCCATGCCATTGCTGAAGAAAAAAGAAAGATTGGGTGCAAAATCATCAATGCTCATGCCCCTGCTCAGGTAGTATTCCACATAGGTAAATCCATTGCTCAGTGTAAAGGCCAGTTGGGTAATGGGGTTGGCGCCTGCTTCTGCAATATGATAACCGCTAATGCTAACGCTATAAAAATTCCGTACTTTCTCTCTTATAAAATATTCCTGCACATCCCCCATCAACTTCAGTGCAAATTCTGTACTGAAAATACAAGTGTTCTGTGCCTGGTCTTCTTTTAAAATATCTGCCTGAACCGTTCCCCGCACCTGCTGAAGGGCTTTTGTGCGTATATCCTCATAGACTGCTGCTGGCAACACATCGGCCCCGCTTAAGCCCAATAAACGTAATCCCAATCCGTTATTCCCTGCAGGTAAGGCCCCTTCCATATTTCCACTAACGGGAGTCACTTCTTTTCCATCCACACCAATATATTTTGGCAGCAATTCACTACTGAAAATGGATTCTATTTTTTTATTGATCTCCGGAGCCAGTTTATTTTCAATGATATACTTCTCACATTGCTGGTCGATGGCAGCATTCAGAAAAAATGCCAGCATGATGGGGGCAGGACCATTGATGGTCATGCTCACCGAAGTTTTGGGATCACAGAGATCGAAGCCGCTGTATAATTTTTTTGCATCATCTACTGTAGCAATGCTTACGCCGCTATTGCCTACTTTTCCATAAATATCGGGGCGTGGTGCAGGGTCTTCTCCGTATAGCGTAACGCTGTCGAAAGCAGTACTCAATCGTTTAGCAGGCTGTCCTTCTGATACATAATGAAAACGCCTGTTCGTTCTTTCTGGTCCGCCTTCACCTGCAAACATTCGGGTAGGGTCTTCTCCTTCACGCTTCAAAGGGAATACCCCTGCCGTGAAGGGGAAATGACCCGGAACATTTTCCTGTCCCTGCCATTTTAAAAGATCACCCCAGTCTTTATATTTAGGTAACAACACTTTGGGTATACGTGTACCGCTCAAACTCAAACTGAACATCTCCTGACGGATCACTTTATCTCGCACATTATATTCAAAATAATCCTTGTCGTAGGCCTTTCGCTTTTCCGGCCAGTTGCTGATCAATTTTCTGGCCACAGGAGTTAATTGTTCCGTAAAATAACTGATCTGTTTCCGCAGTGCGTCGAGCAGTGGCTCTTCCGCCTTGCCCTGCAGGTTCTCCAGCGCTCCCTGCAAACGATACAGGGTAGACGCAATTGCGCTTTGATCCCTTACCAGTTGATCATAATCCCTGATGGTTGCCGTGATCTCGCTCAGATACCGCACCCTGGATGATGGGATGATGGCTTGTGAGAGTGTTGCGGTAACTTCAAAATGATACGTACCAAAACTTACTCCAGTCTTTTTTTCCATGATGTTGAGCAACTGCACAAACAATTGATTCACTCCTTCATCATTGAATTTACTGGCGATAGAACCGATCACGGGCAGCGCTTCATTCTTTTCAGAAAAAAGTCCATGGTTGCGTTTAAACTGCTTGCATACATCATTATAAGCATCGAGTGCACCAGGCTTATCGAATTTATTGATGCAAACCAGGTCGGCATAATCCAGCATATTGATCTTCTCCAGTTGCGAAGCAGCTCCGTATTCGGGTGTCATCACATACATACTTACATCACAATAATCAAGTATTGACGCATCGCTTTGTCCAACCCCGGCACTTTCCAATATGATCATATCAAAGCCTGCTTCCTTGCAGATATCGATGGCTTCCTGCACATGAATACTTAAAGCGGTATTGTCTTCCCGGGTAGCGAGACTACGCATATAGGCCCTGGGATTGGAGATGGCATTCATTCTGATCCGGTCGCCTAGTAAAGCACCGCCGGTTTTTTTCTTACTCGGATCAACCGAGATCACGGCAATTGTTTTTTCTGAAAAATTATTGAGGAATCTTCGTACAATCTCATCCGTTACACTGCTCTTTCCGGCACCTCCGGTACCCGTGATGCCAAGAACAGGGGTGGTTTGCCGATCGGCTTTTGTATTGTTGGTTTCCTGTTTAGGATAAGGTTCACTATTTTCTGCCAGGGTAATGCAACGGGCAATGGTCTTAATATCCTTCCACTCTCCCAGTGCAAAACGATCTTGTGTAGACGATTTGCCGGGTGTAGCTAATGGTGGAACGGGTGAATCACATTGCTTTATCACATCTTCGATCATACCTTCCAGTCCCATATGCCTTCCATCGTCGGGACTATAAATGCGGGCAATGCCATATTCATGCAACAATTCAATTTCAGCAGGCAGGATGGTTCCTCCGCCACCTCCGAAGATCTTTATATGGCTGCATCCATTCTCATCCAGCAGGTCTTTCATGTATTTAAAGAATTCTACATGACCACCCTGGTAACTGGTGATGGCAATACCCTGAACATCTTCCTCGATAGCTGTTTCAACGATCTCTTGTACACTTCTGTTATGACCCAGGTGAATGATCTCGGCACCTTTGCTCTGCATGATCCGGCGCATCACGTTGATGGCTGCATCATGCCCGTCGAATAGGCTGGCAGCGGTTACGATCCTTACTTTATGGCTGGTTGTATCTGGCATGGAAATCAAAATAAATTAGCAATCGGTCAGTACAGCAAAAATACAGTTTCTTTCACAGTAATTCGATGCTGGCAACCAGTCAAAAAAAATGTCCATTTGCACAAGCAAATGAACATTTTTATAACTAGCAATCGTATCGTTAACGGTAGCAGATTTATTTAAGAGTTCTGAGATAATTTACCACAGCCCACATACCATTAGGATCTGTGATTTTTTTCTTGAATGAAGGCATATCCTTACGGCCTTCTGCTGTTTTATAATACAAAGCACCGTCAGTTTGTGCAGTCAAATCTTTTGTAAAATCACCGCATTCTGTATCTAACTGAGAAGCTTTTGGACCATCTCCTTTCCCTTTTGTTCCATGACATGATTTGCAATGTGTGTTGTATAAGTCTTTGCCAGTGGCAATTGAAGCTGCATCAGCTTTAACCGGATTGGCTTTATTCTTAGCGGCATCAGGTACAGGCCAAGGGTCGTTGGTATTATGTTTTGGTACGAACGCTACCAGAGAAATTGCAAAAACTACTGCGAAAAACACTGAAATTTTCTTTTTCATTTTGTATCGATTTTAATTTTTATTGAATAAACAAAGTTACACATTAATTGGATTATTTGGCTCGTGGGGCTCCTCTTTTCTAAGTCTTAACAATTCGAAAACAATGACAAAATAGTGGCCCCAAACGGTAGCAACCAGTATCACAAAAGTGATCACCATCCATAGTGGAGGATGTGCACTCCATAAAGCCCTGGGCATTACAGAATTAACGTCAGAAACCGCTACTCCCCAGTTTTGACTGGTACTGGATTCAAGATTTCCATAGGTTTCATTTTCATCTATCTTAGCGATCAGCGTAATATTTCCATTGGCATCTCCGGGTAATCCTTTCGGTATTTCCAGGGTTCCTTCACCGGTAGTATCGGTCGTTACTTCTCCCAGTTTCATAGGAAAGAACTGACGCTTTACAAATATCCCTACCACTATATTTGATACGCCGGCTTCTTTGCCTGTTCCTACATCAATCAGTTTCACTTTCACTGAGGTTACAGAATCCTCCTTAATGGGTGTAATATCGATCCTGGCTCGCTTTGCCGTTACTTCTCCATCGGTTGCTTCCATGGATTTATTGCCGGCAAACATCGCTTTAAAATGAACCTTTCCATCCTTATCCACCAACAACTGATTGGCCTTGCAGTTGAATACGCCTTTTCCATTCAGGTCGGTAATGATGAAGCCCATTTCCTTATTAACGGTATCGGCTACCTGATAAAAAGTCACTTTTAATAGGGGCAGTTTAATGGTACTGCCTTTGAATTTTGTTTTCAAGGCAACCTTCAAATCTACTGAGCTATCAGCTTTCTGTATACTCAATAGTTCTAAGGAGGGAGAAAGCAAACTAGGTTCTGTTGCAGCCACTGTAGTATCTGCAGTTGTTTTAGCACTGTCGGCTTGTGCAAAAACATGACTGGGTAAAATATTTATTAATACACTAAGGGCAGCGCATACCAGTAGTTGCCGACATCCTTTAATAAGCGCCTGATTTTTTGAATATTTTTTCATAAACTATTTTTTAAGCAGAAGCGATTTCATTTTCATTCAATACGGGTTGTTCAGCCGTTGTTCCCTTATTAGCAAACTCAGAGATGGGTATCACCGTTACAAATTTTGACATTAAGGTAAAGAACAGGAAGAATGTGGCTATCCCACCAAAGGTGAGGGCCCATTCTACCCAGGTAGCTGTATATTTCACATACTCAATTCTTGTATCCTGCATAGGAAGTAAAGGAGATTCCAATGTAGGTACAATGATCAGGTATCTTTTTACCCATAATGCGATCACCATGAACAAAGAAACCAGTGCAATCAGGTTGGGTGTTCTGGTTTTGGGCAAGGCTACTACCACAATCGGTAATAGAATACCTGCAACATTCGCAAACAAGAACCACCATCCGTATTTGGCCGGGTTGAACAATTTTTCAAGTACTTCACTTTCCCATTTTTCTGAAGCAAACCAACCGGTGAGGTATTCAGAAAAAGTAAAGTATCCATAACCTGCACCCAATACCATCATGATATAACCCAGGTAAATAAAATGTTTATCAGTAAGATAGCTTTGCAATCCGTACATCTTCCTGTACACCCACATTGCCATGATCAACACACCGGTACCGGAATAAATAGCGGCCAGTACAAAATAAGGTCCAAAGATGGTACTATGCCATCCTGGGCGAAGGGTCATACCAAAGATCCAAGACAATACAGAGTGTACGATGATGGCCAGCGGTACAATCATGATGGCCATAAGATTGGTACTGATGCGGATATGTCTATTCTGACTATGAGTTCCACGATAACCAATGGCAAGGATCTTATATAATTTTTGTTTCCATTTTGGAATATTCAATTTAGCATCACGGTAAATGGCAAAGTCTTTGATCAATGCCAGATACAAGAAGATCACACTACCTGTGAAATAAGTACTGATGGCCAGTACGTCCCAGGTAATAGGTGATTGCAGCCTGGGATAGATGAACAGGTGATGAAGCCTGTCGAGCCTACCCACACATAATAAGATATACACCGGACCAATGATGGTAGCGATCACGGTGATCATTTCAGCGATCCTGATAATGGGTTTTCTCCATTCCACTTTCAGGATATGCAGGATACCGGAAATAACGGCGCCGGCATAACTGATCCCGATAAAGAAAATGAAGTTGGCGATATACAAACCCCAAACCACATTGTCGCGCATCCCTGTAATACCATGTCCCTTCGTGATTTGAAGGTATAAGGCATATCCACCCAAAAGAATCCAGGCCATAAAAAAGATAGTCCAAGCCCAGGTTTTTTTTCCGAAATTTTCGATAACCGGACGTTGTTTATCAAAAGCTTCCTGTTGATATTTATTGAGTTCCATAATGATTAATATTCATGGTTAATTCAAATACTGTTTTGGTTCTTATTTTTCTGTGCCTTCCATGGCATCTTTATAACGCGCTTTGATCTTGTCGGGAAGGTTCTCATATCCCCTTTCCACAGGGAACTGCCTGTCTTTTGGTGGCAGATAATATACCCGTGGTTTGGTTCCTAATTCTTCCATAAACCTGTATCCTGCGCGGTCTTTGATCAACTGTTTGAAGCCTAGGGTTTCATCACCATTGGAAACGGTGTCTTCATTTTCATCTCCATAATAGAATACACCATTTGGACAAGCTTCCACGCATGGTGGCAGCAGGCCTACACGAGCTCTATCCGGACAGAAATCACATTTTTCAACTGTACCCACTTTAGCAGGGATATTGGTTTCAGGATTAGATACTGCATGCTGAATATCAAATGGCATCTCGGGTTCATTCCAATTGAACACCCTGGTTGAATAAGGACAGGCGGCCATACAGAATTTACATCCGATGCATCTTTCATTATCTATTAATACCAGACCATCCTGTCTTTTATAAGTAGCGTCTACCGGACAAACCTTAACGCATGGCGGGTTGTCGCAATGGAAACACTGTTTGGGAAACCAGTAAGGTGGTGCATTTTCACTGTCGCGCATCAGTTTTACCGTTAACCACTCACGGTCTTCGGGGCGATAATGCCATTTCTGACAAGCGGAAATACATTTACGGGCATCTTTGCAACGGGATAGATCTACTACCATTACAAATTTCTTACCCGCGATCCCCTGCCTGGCTTCCAGTTTCGACACAATGGCCAAATGTTCCTGGTAATTCAGGTAAGAAGAATCGATCTCCACGATCTCGCCATCGGGAGAAAGCAGTTTTACTTTTTCATTAGCAGCTACTTTTGAACTGCATGAGCTTGCCAAAGTACCGCATGCAGCAGTAGCAACTGTAGCAAGGGCAACCGTTTTTATAAAATCTCGGCGGCCGTTGTCATTGGTTTCTAGTTCTTTCATGAAATAAAATTTGAAAGGATCAAATATTGTTTTCTTTAGAAGGATTTTCCATCCAGTCATAAATTTGCTGGTTGCTGGCTTTTTTTTGAGAGGTCAGTTTATCCAGAATGGCTTTGTCGACCTCCACCAGTTTGCCATCAGGAGTGAGCATTTTTACTTTCCCGGAACCGGTTGTAGCATTACTCTTTGGAGTAAAAAGTGATAAAAACCAGCGGCGGGATTTTGTGTCGGAATTTGAATTGTTTCCCATTGTATTTTGTAATTGATTATAAATAAATAATGACAGTAACAATCACAGATGCAATATTATCCATGCAATTTTTACCATCTCATGACAAACATCAAGGTATAAAATGAGTATTATCATCCTTTCCGTACCGGGTGATAGTGGTTTGAAAACTCCCTGACTAAAGTCATGTTCTGCTAATACGATTGTCATAATACTGTCAAAGAGCCCAATCTAACTTTGGGGCCTCAATTACAAAATGAATTGAGTTCTTTTAACAAAAGAGACCAAAACAGTATCCATTTTTTCAATAAGTAAATTAAATTTTTTATGAAAAAAATTTCATTGATCAAAGCAACGACACTCTTCCTTGCAGTTATGTTCGTTTCTGCTTCTATTATCCAGTGTAAAAAAACCGGCGACATTGTAAAAGACCTGGACAGGTCATTCAAAGGCTCGGCCGACACTACTATTTATGCTGCTTTTTATGAGAGCAACACCATCACTCCAGCTGATGCAACAGCTGATGTGAATGATGTAATTAAATTCCGTGGAGTACAAACCATCATCCACGAATATTGCGCTACATCTAATTGTCATGGCGGCCCTATCGGTCCTAAATTCGATACCTATGCCGACATCATGAAATATGTAGTGGCTGGCAATCCTGAAGGAAGCAAAATGTGGGATTATTTGACCACCAACAACTTCGACAAGGCAATGCCTCCGGTTAATTCTAATCACGAAATGACCGTGACCGACAAAAATCTTCTTTACAACTGGATCAAGAATGGTGCGAAAGAAAAACCAAACCTGGCCGATTTCAGACCAGCAGCTGTAACGCTGATCGGAAATGGTTGTGCTTCTGCTAACTGCCATAATGAAGCTACTTCTACAGGCGGTTGGGCAAGGGCAGGATTTATCCCTGGCTTAGTAACTGGTGACACTTCACAATATACATATATTAGCCCCTCTAATGGAGCGGCTACTATTTATTGTCAGCTTTCTAATGCAACTGTTCGCAACCAAGTTTGGAATGCATATAAAGACAGTGTAAGGAAATTCTATTCTGATACCGTAGCTTTTGCAAGTTTCCGTCCATGGAAAACATTTGCTACACCACGTTCTGCCTTAAGCACCCGCGGACCACTGAATACTTATGATGATATCATGCTTGATATTATGTATCCAAAAAGTATCAGAAGCAATTCATCTGTTCAATATACAGATCCTGTTACTTTAAAAACTTTTTACTCAAAAGGCAATTACTTAAATGTTGCCAGTACAATCGTTAGTCGGATTGACTCCACTTTATTAGTGGCCAATCCTTTCACAGGAATCTATCAAACTTCTAGCCAAGGTGATATGGCCTATGGTGATGGTGGTTTGAAAGCCAATGAGATCGCGCTGGTTAAAGCCTGGTATTTTGCCGATCCAAATATTCCTGATGTATGGAAATATGGCGTAAACAATGCCGGTATTTTCAAATACAGGAAAACAGGTAACATCATCAAAAAATAATTGATACGATCATTCTAAAATTTTAGATATATGAAAAAAGTAGTAGTAACAATGGCGGTAATAACTTCAATGCTTATTTACCTCTTGTCATCTTGTTATAAAAACAAAGAAGATATCCTGGCCCTTCCAAAAATTTCATTCCGGTCAGATGTAGTGCCCATCATCGTTGCCGGTGGATGCGGTTGTCATAACAACGGACAAGCATCAAGAGCTGTCCAATTCTCTCATGCCGATACTATTTTTTATGATGGTATCCTAGCCCGTCTTTCTTTATTTGATTCTTGGGTAAATGGCGGAACCCATCCAGGTGGTGGCATGATCGATTTTAAATCCAACGAAAAAACGATCATTAAAAAATGGATCGCCGAAGGTGGTAAAGATGATGGCGGTGGTTGTACTGTTGCCGGTGTAATTACGCACACAGCCAAGATCCAGCCAATTTATCTTACAACCTGTAAGGGTTCTACCTGCCATGGTGGAATTGCGCTGACCCTTGATTACGCCAAAATGAAATCAGATGTTTCTATCATCACTTCTATGATGAATAGTGGTGGAGCCAGTGGACATCCGGGTGGAGCATTGAGCCTGAGCACCTGTACCGTAAATACATTTAAAGAATGGATTGCACAGGGTCAACCCCAATAATCATTAACCCGATATTTTACAAATTCTAAATGAATGTTATGAAAATAAAATCAGTTGATATGAAAAAGATACTTTCGCTCCTTGTATTTTGTCTGGGTTTCACCGCCTTCACCATTGCACAGGATGCCACCAAAATAACTAAAGAAAAAGCCGTTCCAAAATATGCCCGCGCTACTTTCAATTCTTCCCGCATCATCAACATGCAGAGTACAGAAATGGTAAGTAAAGGTGCATTGGAATTCATGATCTCTCACCATTTCAGCAATATCTGGAATAAGGATGCAGGATCTCAGAACCTGGCTCAGTTATTCGGACTGAACTCAGGTGTTGCACATACTTATTTATCATTCTCTTATTCTCCACTCAACTACATGAATGTGGGTTTAGCTGCAGCCGGAAACTCTAAATATGAAGGCTGGCTAAAATTCAAACTGCTGCGTCAGCAAACAGGTTCTAAGAACATACCTGTTTCCGTTGCCTTATATTCAATGATGAATATCAATACAGCAAAGGATCCTGACCAATCATTTGCCGGAAACAAGATCGCTTTTGTGAATCAATTGTTGATCTCCCGCAAAATGACTGATAAACTGTCTCTGGAACTGATCCCTACCTGGGTACATTTCAACATCGTTCCTTACGGTATCAACAACAGTAACGAGGTATTCTCTTTAGGTTTAGCAGGAAGGTATAAAATAAAACCAAAAATGAACCTTACGCTGGAGTATACACGCCAACTGAATATGTATGAGAACCTGATCACTAAGAACGGCAGTATCCTCAATTATCAGCCTAACCTGCTCTCTGCCGGTATTGAAATCAATACAGGCGGTCACTTGTTCCAATTCTACATCGGCAGCACAACAGATGCTTCTCTGCTTGACCAATTGGCTCGTAACAACAGCAGTATTAAAGACGGTAATTTCGCTTTCGGCTTCACCATCAACAGAAGCCTGAGTTTGAAAAAATAAATTTCCAGCGATCATTCAAATCGCTTCATGAAAAAAGCCGACCAAACAGGTCGGCTTTTTTATGTTATATCATGCGGAAGGTCAATGCAGCAAACTCTTCTATGCTGAGGGTTTCGGCCCTCCGTCCAAAGAGCTCATCCTGCAAGGTTTCGGGTGTAAATAAACTTTTTACCGCATTCCTCATCGTCTTACGGCGCTGATTAAACGCAGTTTTTACCAGTACCCAGTAGGCGCGGTCACTTTTGTATTGAAGTGGTACTTCTTTTCTGGTAAGCCTGATCACACCGCTTTGCACCTTGGGTGCTGGGGTAAAACAATCATTGCTTACATCAAATAGATAATCGACTGTATAATAGGCCTGCACCAGGGCACTCAATACGCCATACACTTTACTGCCTGCCGGAGACGCAGCCCGTTGTGCCACTTCTTTCTGAAACATACCGATCACCACCGGAACATTGTCTTTCCATTCTAAGATCTTGAACAGGATCTGTGTAGAGATATTATAGGGAAAGTTACCGATAATGGTAAATGGGGTTTCAAATGGCATGTCCATATCCAGAAAACTCTGGTGAATGAGTTTGTCTTGGAGCTTTGGATATTGCTGCAGCAAGAAATCAACTTTTTCTTCATCCAGTTCCACCGCCTTGAAATCAACCCCTGATATTTTCATGAGGTGCCTGGTTAACGCACCGGCACCCGGACCTACTTCTAGCAGCTGCGTAACCGGGCGCTCCTGAAGGGCCATCACAATTTTTTGAATCACTAGCTCATCTTTCAGAAAATGCTGACCCAGTGATTTTTTATACGTGTACATAGCTACAAAACTAACATAAAAAATGCCCCTTCCAATCCGGAAGGGGCAAAGCATTCAAAACGCGTTCAACTTTGAACTTATTTGGCCAGTACCAGTTTCTGGGTTACTACTTCATCATTGATGATCACCTGAAGCGAGTAAACACCATTGCTGTACCGGTAAAG
>CAIRHQ010000005.1 GCA_903878475.1 uncultured Bacteroidota bacterium
CCATGCCGTAACGCTTGGATTGGCCATGCACTGCGATATTGAACAACACAATTATTTTGCACGCAAAAATTATTTTTACCCCGATCTGCCAAAAGGCTATCAGGTATCACAACATACCACCCCTATTTGTAAGAACGGATACCTAACCATCAATAGCGGTAATACCCAAAAAAACATCTTGCTCAACCGCATCCATATGGAAGAAGATGCGGGTAAAAGTTTACACGATGTGGATGAACTATACACATCGATCGACCTCAATCGCGCCGGTGTTCCCTTGCTTGAAATTGTTACCGAACCCTGTCTGCATAGCAGTGATGAAGCATTTGCCTACCTAACCACCCTGCGTAAACTGGTTCGCTGGTTACAGGTATGCGATGGCAATATGGAAGAAGGCAGCATGCGTTGCGATGCCAATATTTCGGTAAGGCTTCAAGGCGATAAAAAACTGGGCACCCGTGTTGAAGTAAAGAACCTGAACAGCATACGCAATGTAAAAAGAGCCATTGATTTCGAAAGCAATCGGTTAATTGAACTTACAGAACAAGCCATTCCCATTATACAGGAAACCAGAAGCTTTGATGCTGATAAAGGCACAACTTTTTCATTGCGCACCAAAGAAGATGCAGATGATTACCGGTATTTTCCGGAACCAGATCTTTGTCCCTTCTTTATTAGCAATGAAACACTGGCTGAAATTCAACAGGCCATGCCTGTGTTACCAGCGGTGCTGGAAAAAAAATATATTGAATCATACCAGCTATCGCAATATGATGCTTCGGTCATTTGCGACGACCGCGACCAAGTAGCCTATTTTGAACAACTCATTCAGCATACCCAACAGTATAAAGCTGCGGCCAACTGGATGCTGGGCCCAATTAAGAGCTGGCTCAATGAATCCAATTCAAGCATCCGTGAATTTATATTGCCAGCACATAAGATCGCCGAACTGATCGAATTAGTTGACGCGGGTAAACTGGGATTCAGTATGGCTTCTACCAAAGTATTTGCAGCCCTTATATCGGCACCCGAAAAAACAGCACTGGAAATTTCCGCTGAATTAAATCTGGTGCAGGAGCAAGACAATAGTCAGATTGAAGCATGGGTAGATGATGTACTGGCCCGGCTTCCGGAAAAAGTAAAGGAATACCAGAATGGGAAAAAGGGATTGCTCGGACTATTTGCCGGTGAAGTAAAAAAACTAAGCAAGGGTAAAGCAGATATGCAGCTTACCAATGAAGTGCTGGGGAGGAAATTGGATGGAGTGGTGTAATATTCAGATATGAATAGTTATGACCGCATAGACATGCTTCGACAAGCTCAGCATGACATCTTTTTTTGTGTTCCTGTCAGGCTGAGCTTGTCGAAGCCCTGTCGAAGCATAACATCTCTTTTTCGTGTTCTTGTCAGGCTGAGCTTGTCGAAGCCCTGTCTAAACATAAACGGGAAGCACATATAATTAAAAATAGTATTCAAATCCCGAAGGGATGACATTACTATAGCAAACAATAAAAATGATATAAAACCCCGAAGGGGTGACATTACCATAGAAAAAAACATAAACAACCACATAACACTCATCAATGAAAAAGAACATCTTACTGATCATCGCCACATTGCTACTCTTCTCCTGCAACAACAAAAGCAGTTCAGGGAAATTTACCTTAACCGGTGAATTGAAAAATGCGCCGGATCAAAAAATATACCTGGAAGAATTATTCTTCAGTCAGAAAGCGCCCGAAGTACTTGACACGGCCGATCTGGTAAATGGCAAATTCTCGGCTACCGCCATCGGTGCTGAACAAGGACTATACCGCATCCGTCTGGAAAAAGCGAGTACCGGTTTTATCTTCATCAACGATAATAGCCAGATCAATTTGACAGCCGATCTTACTAAAATGGATCTGAACGGACCCACCTTCAACACAGCAGCCAATGCTCTCTTGAAAAATTTTATGATCTCCATGGATGGCAAACGAACCACCTTAATGAACCAGTCGGCCAAACTTGATACAATGAAAGTCCAGAAGGCAGCGGATAGTTTGCTTACTATTGAATCGGATATTTTTGAAGGGTTGAGCAGCAGTTACAAAAATTATCTGGTGCAGTATATCGATACCGTTTCCAATCCGGTGATGGCCTTATTTGCCCTGGGGTATACCCGGGGTATTGATCCCTTGCAATTACAAAAACCAGTTAGTAGTTTGGCTACTCGTTTTCCTAAGCACCAGGCCATCGCCACCATTGTAGCGCAGTATAATGAGATGCTGGTAAAAATGCAACAGCAGAATGAAGCCAAAAAAGGAATACCGCAGGTAGGTTCCATGGCACCAGATATCACCATGAATGATACCAACGACAAACCATTTTCTTTAAGTCAGTTGCGCGGAAAATATGTACTCGTTGATTTTTGGGCCAGTTGGTGCATGCCATGCAGGGGCGAAAATCCAAATGTACTAGCGGCCTATAATAAGTTTAAGGATAAAAATTTTACGGTATTGGGTGTATCACTCGATGATGATAAAGCCTCCTGGTTAAAGGCCATTGGGGATGATAAGCTTAGCTGGAAACAGATCAGTGACCTGAAAAAATGGAGCAGCGCAGCCGTTCCTTTATACGGATTTGATGGCATTCCCTATAATGTACTGATCGATCCACAGGGAAAGATCATTGCTGTTTCTTTAAGGGAAGAAGCACTTCAAAATAAACTTTCCGAATTGCTGAAATAAAATTGTTTCAATAAAAAAAGCCCGCGAAATTCGCGGGCTTTTTTATGCATATAAATATTGTTGTTATTAGTAACCAGGGTTCTGAGCAACGATCGGGTTAGATACCCTTTCATCCTGAGGAATAGGCCACAGGAAGCGGAAATCACTGTAAGGGATAGCCGCTTGTCCGAGTGCAGGTACTGGCAAACCGCAACCATAAGCTGCGAGGTTAGCATAACCATTCACTGATTTAGCAGGAATACCACCAGAAGAGAAATTTGGATCCATTGCCAAACGATGAATATCGCCCCAACGTTTTCCTTCTCCAATGAATTCGATCCTTCTTTCATCCAGGATCGCTTTTACCAAGGCAGTAGCATTAGCAAAGTTTGCAGCAATATAAGTATTGGCTGGAGGTGTCGTAAAGTTTCCTGGACCACCGGGCAAAGCCCTGTTTCTTACTTCATTGATCAGCTGTAATGCTTTTGTAGTAATACCATTCAGCCTGGCTTCTGCCTCTGCCTGAGTTAATAATACTTCTGCATAGCGGATCATCGGTGCAAAATCAGACTGACCAACATAGTCAATATATTTTTTGGTGAAATAAGATTGCGTATTGGCATTGCTTAAACCCTGAATGATCATTTGTCCGGTTCCGGATGTAGCCCTTCTGGCATCATCACATCTCCATGCGGCTAAATTAAACACAGTTGGTCCGATGGCAACCAATCCACGACCGGGAACATTTGGTCCTAACATTTGAGCCAATGCGGCATTCACACCTGTATTATCTAAGGCATCATTCCTGATAGAGAACATGCTTTCGCCAGATGCATTATTGGTGAATGGACCAGTAACCAAAGTTTCCAGTTTCCAACCACCGATCGGGCTGATAAAGCCCGGATAAGAAGTGAGTGATGGTGTTGTTGGAATAATTTTATTTCCTTCTGCAATTACACCTGCCCAATCGCCTTTATGTAATTTAACCCTCATCTTCAATGCAATGGCTGCTGCTTTTGTTGCACGAATGGTATTTACTCCTGCAGGTAAAGAAGCGCCTGTTACGGTTACCGGAATGGTTGCGCCTAAATTGGCTTCTGCATAATCCAGATCGGCTATAATTTTTGCATAAAATACACTTACAGAATCCCTGGGTTGTGACCTTACTCTTTCCAATGCAGCACTTGATCCTGTTGCATAATCCCTGTAAGGAACACCTGGCATGTTACCATTACCATCAAGATAAGGACGAGAGAAATTAACCAACAATTCATGATGAGCAAGTGCACGTAAGAAACGACACTCGGCTTCATATTGTGCAGCCACTGTACCGTTGATGGTGCCCTTTGCCGCTGCGGCTCTGAAACCATCAATAGAAAGATTGGCTTTATTGATCAATAAGTATAAATTGATCCACATGTTCACGTTATTGGGCGATACTGTTGAGTAGGTGGCCTGGTAAGTGATCTGGTAGAACGTGGCGATATTCACCATGTCTTCTCCGCGCATCTCACCTTGTGCAATACTGGCAGCACCAAAGGGATAACCCCTTATAGAGTGTGCCGTTCCGTTCAATGGATCGTAATCACCGCTTTGCGCAGCATCGTATACTCCATACAAAGCCAGTAAACATCTTTCAGGTGTTTGAAAGGCGGTTTGATCTCCAAACGCGTTATAAGGTGCGAGTTCAAGACTTTTCTTGCAACTGCCCGCAAAAAGAGCCAGGGCAATCAACAGGATGGAGAAAATATTTTTTAAACTTTTCATGAAAATAATTATTATATGAATTAAAATATTTTATTGATTTAGAATCCTACGCTCACACCGGCTGAAATGGTACGAATGGCTGGTGTAACAGTGGCATCAACTCCGAGGTTGCTATATCCTTCCGGATCAGAACCTTTATACTTTGTCCATACAAAAGCATTCTGGCATTGTACATATACCCTGATGCTCTTGATATAATCATGGAAATGGGCCATGGCTTCTTTGTTGAAACGATAATCCAGTACGATATTCTGTAAGCGGATGAAATCTCCTTTTTCAACAAACCGGCTGGTAGCTTCGCCATTCTGATTGATGATGGCATCATTAGCATAATACAATCTTGGTGTTTGAGTAACCTGTCCGCGTGTGGTCCAACGATCCAGTATTTCTGTACCGTTATTAGCAAACTTCTGATTCAGCAATACTTCCTGACGGGTAACATTCATGATCTTATTACCACCAGAATAACGGAACATGATCTCCAGTCCGAATTCTTTATACGTAAAGCTATTGGTAAAGGCACCAAAGTATTTTGGATTCGCTGAACCCAAGATTACTTTATCAGCATTGGTCAAGGTGGTAGCAACCCCTGTGTTAGGATCATTCAGGTTAAGTATATAGTTATATACACCGTTAGCTGCATTACGTTGTACCATGGATCCATCTCCTTTATAATAACATGGATTACCGTTAGCCGCATTTACACCGGCAAACTGATATCCATATAAAGCAAAGATGGGTTGTCCAACCCTAATGATATTATATGGGCTGCTCAATGGGTTGGTGTAATCGTTTACAGCAACTCCACCGATGGGGTATAATGATTTTACCTTATTGGTGATATTGCTATAATTGAAATTAAAGTTCCAGTTAAAATCTTTTTTCTTCACCACATCAAAATTCAAAGAAAACTCGATACCCTTATTTTCAGCTGATCCAATATTCTGAGAAATACTATTACCTGGGATACCTGCACTCATTGGAGTAGGTACTGGCAAGATCAGTTTGTCTAGGTTGTTTTTGAAATAATCAAAAGTGATATTGATTCTGTTCTTGAACATAGATACTTCCATTCCAATATCGGTCTTCTTGGTTTGTTCCCATTGCAGATCGGGATTACCCACCAACGATACCGCAATACCACCTATATTTCCATAAGGCCTGGAACCATAAGTGCTCAAGAAAGGGAAGCCACCCAAGTTATTACCGGTAACGGCATAAGAAGCTTTGAATTTAAGATCATTAATGAATCTAGATTTCCAGAATTTTTCTCTGGAAGGCCTCCACGCAATAGAAGCACCTGGGAAATTACCATAGCGCTTATCCGTAGACAAAGAACTTTGTCCATCTCTTCTTAAACTTGCTTGTATAAAGTATTTGTTGTTGTAATCGTAATTGATCCTACCGAATACTGATTCCAATGCAGATTGTGAATAGTTACCGGAAACAGACTGGATACTGGCAGTATTGCTGATCAGATTCTCCTTGATGAAGAACAGATCAGAGATGTTCTGACCGGTTGCAGAATATACGCGAACGGTTTGTTGTTGTAATTCATGTCCACCAGTAAAATAGATGGTATGCTTACGGAAGCTCTTGGTGTAATTCAAATAGTTCTGGATATCTGTTCTCAGAATAGATTGTTGAGAATTTTGAGCCAGACCATTTCCACTGAATCCATCACCATGACGCGGATCGTATCCGATAAAGCTATTGTCGTTGAAATAATCCACTCCAAATTGAGAGCGGATCTTCAATCCTTTTGCTACTGATATTTCAGCATAAGCCACATCCAGGATCCTGTATTTGTCTGAATAGAATTTATTTTTATCCAGCACAAAAGCAATATTCACATAGTTATCATCAATGGTACGAAGATTGGCTCCGATACCCAGTGCATTACCAGTGATATTGTATCCGGTAGCGGTAGCTGAATTATAGATGCCCACATTGGGTAAGGCCCTTAATGCTGCAACAGTTGCACCACTCAAAGCATTTGAACCATTGTTTTGATCGTAATCTTCCTGACGAGACAAGGTTATATTATTACCAAATTTGATAAACTTATTAGCGTCCTGTTCGATGTTTGCCCGTAGCCTGTAAGCACGGTTATGATTGGTACGAACCACCCCTTGATTATCGGAATAGTTCATTGAAAAATAATAGTTTGAACGATTGGTACCGCCCGACATAGCAATGGTATGACTCTGCACAAAAGCGCTGGTTACATATACATTATCCTGCCAGTTGGTATTGGTACCAGCTGCGTCTAATCTTGCCGGACCAGCCTGACCTGCATTGGTGAATTTTTCATTACCAATGGTTACAAACTGAGCTGCATTTAGTGTAGGAAATTGGTTCACGATAGAACTAAATCCAAAAGTACCATCATAGGTAAGTGAGGTTTTATTCCGTGTGCCTTTTTTAGTGGTGATCATGATCACCCCGTTATTGGCCCTTGAACCAAATATTGCAGTAGCAGAACCATCCTTCAACACATCGATCGACTCAATGTCTGCAGGGTTGATATCTCCAATGGCATTAGAGTTAGTAGCTGCTGCCAGATTACCGGTAATGATGGGAACACCATCAACCACGATCAATGGATCAGCGCCACCTAAGAAGGCATTGTATCCCCTGATCCTGATCTTAGCAGGTGTATTCACCAGTCCACCGGCATTGGTTACATCAACACCAGCTGCCCTTCCTTGTAATTGTTTATCAATGGAAGGAGTTACCAGTTGAGCAAACTCTTTGGTATCAACTTTAGAGGCAGAACCGGAAACGGCTTTCTTTTGCTGTACACCATAACCAACCACTACCACTTCTTCCAATTTAGAATCAATGGTCCGCAGTTTAGCATCCAGTACCAGCGATTTTCCGATGTTCTTTGTTTCACTTTCAAAATTCACATAAGAAAAACTAATGGTCTTTATGGAAGTGGGGAGGGAAAGGCTATACCGGCCTTCTTTATCAGTTTGGGTACCATATTTACCATTTAAACTGGTAACCGATACACCCTCGAGCGGTGTTCCTTTATCGTTAGTGACCTTACCACTGATGGTATGGTCCTGCGCGGCGGCACCAAGTATAAATACGAATACCGCTGACAAGGTTAAAATCAATTTTCTCATTTGCATATTAGTTTATAATGACAAATATAATTCAGATTCTGGTTAAATGTCAAATTGTTTGACAAGTTTATTATGTGTTTAGCTGCTTTGGAAGGATATGGAGCAATTGCCCAAATAGCCAGTAAAATAAGGGCTGTTCAGGGTATCGGGTTGCTTTTTTTGGCGGAATCTCAGGCCTTTTTACCTGCCTTCCGCTGAGTAATCAGCAATAATACGGGTAAAAGTACCAAATTAGTTACCGTAGCCACCAGTAAAGTCACCGAAGTAAGCCATCCCAGGGCCTTGGTTCCGCCAAAACCACTGGCGCAAAATATGATAAACCCGGCGATCAGCACCAGGGAGGTATACACGATACTCAGACCCGTATTCCGAATGGTGGCCGATACGGTTTCCTCTACATTGTTTTGATAATGCGAAAGCTCCTGTTTATAGTTCACCAGGAACCGGATAGTAATGTCAATGGCAATGCCCAAGGCAACGCTAAAAACCAATACCGTAGATGGTTTTAAGGGAACTCCGGCCCATCCCATCACCCCGGCAGTGATCACCAGCGGGATCAGGTTGGGGATCAGCGAACAGAGCAGGATCCGAACCGATTTAAACAGATATAACATACAGAGGGCGATCAGCAAAAATGCCCAGAAAATACTTTCTTTTAGTCCGTTCACGATAAACTTGCTGCCCTCCAAGAAGGTAATACTGGTTCCAGTAAGTTCTACCCGATAGTGGGCTGTATCGAAGATCTCGCCCGCCCTTTTCTCTATCCCCTGTAGCAGGGCCGGCAGTTTGGCCGTGCCAATATCGGCCATATTCACACTGATGCGGGTGGTTTGACGGGTACTATCCATGAACCCAGACAACATCTTGGAAAACCCATTCTTACTGCCAGTATCCGATTTGCCGGGCTTCAGGTACTCGCCCACAAAGGCACCGTCGAAACTATTGGGCATTGAATAACTGGCCGAGTCGCCTTCAAAAAATGCCTGCTTGGCAAATTTGAGTCCCTCAGCAATGCTGATGGGCCGGTTCATCTCCGGTTGCGCGGCAATATATTGTGATAATGAATCTATTTTATCAAAAGCAGCGAGGGCCTTCATACCCGCCAATCCGTATTTCTTCTTGGTATCCACTACGATCTCGAGCGGCATCACGCCCCTGAAATTGGATTCAAAGAATTTAAGGTCGGTATACACTTTATCAGTATGCGGCAGATCATCTACGATATAGGCCACACTTTTTAGTTGCAGGATACCAAAAACAGCAAAAACCAGTACTGCTACCGTAGTGGCATACACGATTTTTTTATGGTGCATCACCCATTTTTCGATGCTGATCAGTAAATACGTTAACCAGCGGTTGTGCAGGTATTTTGTTTGAGATGCTTTGGGTATGGGCAGATAACTCAACACCGAAGGCAGCAGGATAAAGGAGATCAGAAAGATGACCATGATGCTGATACCGGCCACCACGCCGAACTCTTTCAGGATGGCACTTTTAGTCAGCGCAAACACGGCAAATCCGATGGCAGCCGTGATGTTGCAGAACAAAGTAACCACACCCATCTTACTCACCATCTCTACCAGCGACGCCCGCTGGATAGCCTGTATAGCAGCGGGATCCGGCTGTGTAGCCGTTTTCATTCTGTGCAGATAAGAAGTGTGGTATTTGTTGATGAAATAGATACAATTGGGAATGCCGATCACCACCACCAGGGAAGGGATCAGTGCCGTAAGCAGGGATATCTTATAGCCGAACAGGTACATGATGCCCACACTCCAGATCACCCCAAAGATCACCACCAACAAAGAAATTAATGTGGTGCTCAGCGAACGGAAGAACAGCAATAGGATCAGCGCACTTAAGATCAGCGATCCGAATAAGAAATATTTCATCTCCTGCTTGATCCTATCGGCTACGACTGTACGAATTAGCGGCAATCCACTTACATGCATTTCTGTTTGTGTGGCGGCTTCAAAAATCGTTAATGCAGCATTGATATCGGCTACGATCTTGGTGCGTACCGACGAGTTGAGCGCTTCTTTGTTGATGCGCACACCCATCAGGTAGGAACTGGAATCGGGATTATATAAAAGTGTTCGATAGAAAGGCAGGGTATAAAAAATCTTTACGGCGCTATCGAGCTCAGCCTGTGTTTGAATGGAATCAGCAAATATCCGCTGAGGCAGTAATTTTTCGGTAGCAGAATCTTTTTTAAGGGTAATGGCAAAGGGCACACTCAGCACATCTTCCACATATTTTATCTGCTTTATTTGTTGGTGCAGTTTGGCATAGGCTTTAAATACGGGCAGTTCAAAAAGCCGTTTGGTTTGCACCCCGGCCACCAATAGATTTCCATCATCGCCAAATTTTGCCTTAAAAGCCTGGTAGGCCCTGTACTTATCATTATCGGTAGGAATGGCTTTGGCAAATTCGTAGCTCAGTTTCACCTGACTGGCAAAATAACCCATCACCGAAGTGGCGGCAAATAATGAGATGAGTAGGATGAGTCGGTGCTTGATTACAAAATTTCCCAGCTTTTGCCACATTGTGATGAAGGTTTTATGATTCGAATAAAATGCTATTGTTGGAGGTTGGAGGTTGGAAGTTCTCAGTGTTTTTTAGCAGCCTACCTAAATGCTATACTTCTAAACATATTAGATATCAAATCTCGATCCCTACCGGGACTAACATCCAACTTCCAACCTCCAACTTCCAACCATTGTTTATCTTTGATTTTGATTGCAAAGAAAGATAATTTGTACGGATTGTAGCGTCTGAATCTGGCTTTTGCGCCGTTTTTGAAGCTTTTGGGTAACATTTATTAAAATCCCGGGTAATCAACCTGGTGGAGGCATGACATATAAAACCAAGGGAATTGTTTTAAGGACCATCAAATATGGTGAAACCAGTCTGGTGGTCACCATATTTACCGAACTCTTCGGGGTACAAACCTATATGGTGAATGGGGTTCGTTCTTCAAAAAAATCAATGGCCAAGGCCAATTATTTTCAACCGGCAGCGATACTCGAGTTGGTGGTTTACCATCATCCCAGCAAATCGATGCAACGCATAAAAGAATTCAGCTGGGCGCATTTATACCAACACCTGTTGCAAGATGTGGTGATGAACAGTGTGGCGGCTTATATGGTTGAACTATTACAAAAATGCCTGAAACAACCCGAGGCCAATAGCGACCTGTTCAATTTTTGCGAGGATATTTTTATCCAGCTCGACGAAAGCCATAAAACTGTAGCCGCTAACATGGCCCTGTTCTTCAGTGTACAATTGCCTCATTTTTTTGGTTTTAAAATGACCGACAATTACAGCGATACCACTCCTTATCTCGATCTGGCCGAAGGATTGTTCACCGCACAGCAACCTGCCCATCCAAATTTCATGGAAGGCGAATATGCCGCCACCACCTCCAAATTGCTGAAAGTAATGCAAACCCATGAGCTGGAAGAGTTTACCCTTAACCGTGAGTTCAGAAGAATTTTGTTGCTCAAATACCAGTCGTATTTTGCCTTGCATATCCACGACTTCGGACAAATGAAGACATTGCAGGTGTTGCAGGAGGTGTTATGAGAAATAGTTTGATGTTGGAGGTTGGAAGTTGGAGGTTGAGAAATACGACAAAATGTTACCGAATCCCTTGTAAACTGCTCCCGAAAGCTTTCGGGACCAACTGGAAACCGCCAACTGAAAAAAATATTACTTTTATTTTTTTACCCCTAACAACCCCATCATGTCTTATTTTCGCCGAAATATTTTTATTGGGGAAAGCCAAAAAAAATCTGTTGTGAGCGTATTTCACTGATCTTTAAAAAATAACCATGTTTTCAAATTTCAAAACAAGCTGTAAAAATTTTTTACTTAAACTCCAGCTTCACCGGATCTTTTATTTTTTAGTTCGGCCAAGCCTCCTGTTGTCAAACACACTTAAGTTGTCAAAATGGATTTCGGACAACAAAACAGAAAAAAACAAAAAATATTTAAACTTTTTGTATCGCGAGGATCTGTATCAATTCGTTAACGAAAACAATATCTCCAACCAACCCTTGCTTTATCTTGAATTTGGTGTGTTCAAGGGTGATTCAATAAAATGGTGGCTGTCTTGTAACAATAATATTGAATCAGCATTTTATGGATTCGACACATTTGAAGGATTGCCCGAAAGTTGGGGCGATTATAAAAAAGGAGATTTTGATGCAACCATACCCAATATTCCTGATACAAGAGTACAGTTTGTAAAAGGCTTATTTCAGGATACCCTTCCCGGATTTCTTGGCCAATTAAATTCCAATAAAAAGATAATAGTTCATATTGATGCCGACCTGTTCAGTTCTACCCTGTATGTACTTACCACGTTAAGGCCTTTCCTGAAAAAAGACGATATCATCATATTCGATGAGTTCTTTGTGCCCAATGATGAATTCTCGGCATTCGAAATATTCTGCAGGAGTTTTTATATAAAATATGAACTGCTGGGAGCCACCAATAATTATTTCAGGGTAGCAATCAAACTCACGAATTAACAAATTTAGAATGCAGTAGTTTTTGTGAAAAGTTGGAGGCTGAAATGTAACTTGCGTGCCGAGGTCCTTTGCCAACTGCTCCCGAAAGCTTTCGGGACCAACTGCCAACTGCTAACTGCCAACCCCTCAGCAGTTTCTCCAAATTAAAAGAACTATGTAGTTACCCTCCTCGCTACAGAATCTTTAGTGATATTAACACCATCCAGTCCATCAATATGCACAATACCCGGCCGTTTGCCAGCATCGAAGCTTCCTAGCTCATCATCCCATCCAAATACTGTAGCAGCATTGAGGGTAGCCCATTGTAATATGTTTACAGTTGGAATGTTGAAGGAGTTTTCTTGCTGAATGGTCTTGATCTCTTCCAATATATTCAACTGCCCATTGCTGGCATAACTATCGGTACCCAGGATGATGGTAGCATCATGCTTTAGCAACAACTCGATTGGCGGAAGCTTGTTTTCGATGTAGAGATTGGCGTTGGGGCAGAGGCAGAAAACGGTTGGCAGTTTACGGTTGGCGGTTGGCAGTTGAGAAAATACAAGATCGTCTTCGCTGGTAAAACTATTGTGTACAAGAATGATCGATTGATGTTGGGTAAAATAAGGTAACCAGGATTGCAGACTGCTTTTTCCGGTGGGTTGAAATGCGGAAATATCAATACCCATATTTTGATATAGCTTTAAAAAATCACCGCTCTTGGTTTTATATAATTCATTCTCGGCTTCGGCCTCCTGGTTATGGATACTGATCAGCTGATGAGCTGTTTCTTCATTCAACAACTGAAATAATTTTTCCGACACACTATAAGGTGCATGCGGAACCAGGCTAACCCCTTCCGCTGATCCGGATTGTAAAAATGCCTGCGCTACATCCTTGATAGCATCCAGTCTTTTTTGCGCTACCGCCCCCACAAATCCGCTCACCTCAATAAAATTATGCCAACGAAGGGCACTGCTCTTTTTTACTTCAATGCTATCGGTTGTATTGCAGATATCGCCCACGGCTACTGTACCGGTATCGTATAATTCCTGATCGGCAGCCTGCATGGCCGAAAGCCGTTCCTCTGCAGAAACCGTGCGCTTACCCATAACCTGTTGTACAAATTCAACCAGTCCGGTATGCCGGGGAATAACGCCCCGCATATGGCTGAGTTCAAGATGACAATGGCTATTGATGAAACCCGGACTCAGCATCCCTTTGAAATACTGAATACCATCGCCTGCCAGTTCAGTAGGCACCATATCCAATACCTTTCCCGATTGATCAGTGATCAGGACTTCGTTGCCCGATAATATCTGGTGCCCTGTAAAAATATGATCGGCTGTAAATTTTCTGTACAAGGGGATTGGTTGATAAATTGTAAATTTGCCGCCTGCCAAGCCCGCACGGGGGCAGCAGCACAAAGATATTTATAATCAAACACAATCATCCTCCGGGAATAAGGACTGCAATATGTTAGATAAACTAGATGCCATAAAGGGAAGATTTGATAACCTGGGGGTTTCGCTCACCAATCCGGAGATCGTGAGCGACAACAAGAAATTTGCAGCCATCAGCAAAGAATACCGAAGTCTGGAGAAGATCGTGAATGCCCGCAATGAATATGTAAAACTGCTGGATGATATTGAATTCAACAAAGAAGTACTGAGCAGCACCGATGAGGAAATGCGCGAAATGGCCAAACAAGAGCTACCCGCAATGGAAGAAAAGAAGACTGAACTGGAGGCCAAACTCCGAAATATGCTGATCCCCAAGGATCCTTATGATGAAAAAAATGCCATCCTCGAGATCAGGGCCGGAACCGGAGGCGATGAAGCTTCCCTGTTTGCCGGCGACCTACTGAGGATGTACCTGAAATACTGTGAGAAAAAAGGATGGAAAACAGCCCTGCTCAGCGAAAGCGAAGGCACCGTGGGCGGATACAAAGAGGTACAGGTAGAAGTAGTTGGCGACGATGTGTATGGCACCCTGAAATTTGAAAGCGGCGTACACCGTGTACAGCGTGTACCCGATACCGAAAGTAGTGGCCGTGTGCACACCAGCGCCGCTACCGTAGCCGTGATGCCCGAAGCTGAGGAAGTGGATTTTGAACTAAAAGAAAGTGATGTGAAGATGGAGACTGCCCGAAGTGGTGGTGCGGGCGGACAAAACGTGAACAAGGTAGAGACCAAGGTATTCCTTACCCATAAGCCCACGGGCATTGTGGTGGTTTGCCAAACAGAAAGGAGTCAGCTGGGCAACCGCGAAAAAGCAATGGATATGTTGCGCACGAAATTATACGACGAAGAAGTACGCAAGGCAGAAGAGGCCATTGCTCATAAAAGAAAAAGCCTGGTAAGTACCGGCGACCGGAGTGCCAAGATCCGCACCTATAATTATCCGCAGGGAAGGGTAACCGACCACCGTATCGGGCTTACAGTTTATAACCTCGACAGTGTACTCAACGGTGAGGTACAGGAGTTCATCGATAAACTCCAGTTCGAGGAAAATGCCGAAAAAATGGCTACCCAGAATTAAACAGCAACCCCCGTTTTCATCACATAGTTTGGCAATAATGGCAATGCAATCTGCCAATTCATCCGGCAACTGTTAAGGCTTTGCCAAGATTAGCCTTTCCGCAAAAATGAATTAAACCCCCTAGCTCCTTAGCGGTCAAATCTCAATAAATTCTGGAAATCGGTTTTTATCATAAGTAACCCAAAATCAAAGAGTTCTTTTCAAGTCTAGCCATTAGCAGGGTGAATGTTCTTCCATTTGGGAAATTGTTAACACTGGCCACACAAGATTTGGCACTTGATTTGCGTTATACTATACAGACAACCTAAAAAATTTAAATTTTCTCATAAGCAGTTAGTTTTGGTAACGGCCCCTGTTTCTACAGGGGCTTCTTTTTTGGAAAGGAAAATCAGTTGGCAGCGAACAGTTGGCAGTTACCAGTCGGCAGTTGGCAATACATTCAAGTTGATGACCACCATCGCTAACGAAATCTCAGCCAACTGCTTACTGCCAACTGCCAACTGAAAATAACATCCCATTAAAAAATTCCCCGCTCACCATAGTCTATATTTGCCCTGCACTTATGCAGCCATCTTCTCAAATATTTCATACCAATAGTCCCTCCCGCTGGAAAAGAGTAAAATGGACCAGCAGGGTCATTATCGTTATTGTATTATTTGCCGTGCTGGTGGTGGTATTGGCCATCATGCTGGCCCGGAATCCTACCGCCACATTATCCCCCGGAATTTATAGCGGCAATAACGACAGTGTGACCCTCTCCACTTATCACAATAAAAAGATCAAAGGCTTCAAAGATTTTTTATTGACAAGGGAGAAAGAAGAAAACAAGAAAAGGGATTCTGCTATTTTCAATAAAACCTCCGGAGCCTTTATCCGGGCAGCTTTTTATACGCCATGGTCGGGCAGCAAATCGGTACCCTCACTGGAACGTTATGGCGATAAGATCAATGTGATCTTTCCGGAATGGTTCTTTATTGATGAAAAAAATAGTAGCATAGAAACCAGGATCGACAGTGCCGGACTATCACAGATGCGGAAGAAGAACCTGCGCATCATGCCCATGCTCACCAATTTCAACTCGTTCAAAAAAGATAAGAATGGTGAACTGCGACCCGACTTCGACGGTAGTTTGATACATACTATCCTGAATGATACAACCAAGCAACAAAAATTCATTCAACAAATAGTAGATACCCTGCTGGCTTATCATTTTCAGGGCATCAATGTTGATTTTGAAGAAATCACAGAACCTACCAACCTGCCCCTTACCCGTTTCCAGAAAAAACTGTACACGGCATTGCATGCACAAAACCTGATCGTAACCCAGGATGTAAGTGCCATGAATGATGATTATGATTTTGAAAAACTTTCGGCTTACAATGATTATGTGATCCTGATGGCTTATGATCAATACAGTAACAGCAGCGGGCCCGGTCCTATTTGTGATCAGAAATGGGTGGAAGAAGCAGTTGATCAGGCCGCGAAAAAAATGGACAGCAGGAAGATCATTCTCGGACTGGCGGGTTATGGATACGACTGGACCAGCTGGACCAATAAAGATGGCACCACTGAAAAAGAAGTGTACGACCGTACTTATGCTGAAGCGATCGATCAGGCCAGGATCGCAAGGGCCAGTATTGATTTCGACAACGACAATTACAATCTGCATTACAGTTTCACCGAAAAAATGTACGATAGTAGCAGTCCCACCATTAAACACGATGTATGGTTCACCGATGCAGCCACTACATTTAATGTGATGCGGTTTGCGGATGAATATGGACTGGCGGGCTCAGCCTTATGGCGCCTGGGTAGTGAGGATCCACGCATCTGGACATATTATAGTCTCGACCTCAATAATATCTCAGTTGGAAAAACCCCTTTCGATTTTAATCTGCTGACGAGTATCCCCATCAACCCCAACCAGAAACCATCATGGGTTGGACAAGGAGGTGGAGAGATCCTGAATATACTCGGCAGTCCGCAGGAAGGAAAAATAAAATTAGAGATCGACAGTGCTGAGCAATTGATCTCCGAACAGGTATATACCCAATTGCCATCAGGTTATGTGTATGAAAAATCGGGAGAAGACACTACACCCATCGGCCCCGGCCACAAGATCATCCTCACTTTTGATGATGGCCCCAGTGAATATTTTACACCCAAGATCCTCGACATTTTAGAACGAGAAAAAGTTCCGGCCACATTTTTTGTGGTGGGCATGGAATCGGAAAAAAATCTGTCGGTATTAAAACGGATATACAAAGATGGATTTGAGATCGGTAACCATACATTTACGCATCACAATATTGCTACGATGGGCCCCGATAGGGCCGAGATTGAAATGAAGGCTACCCGGTTGATGATTGAAGCAGTGACCGGACATTCTACCATCTTATTTCGTGCGCCATATAATGCGGATAGTGAACCCCAAACCTTTGATGAGATAGAGCCATTGGCCAGAAGCAAAAAAGATAATTATATCACCGTTGGAGAAAGTATTGATCCCAATGACTGGGATCCAAACAACAATGCCGACAGCATTGTAGCCCGAACGATCCGATTGGCTGAATCGGGTAACGGCAATATTATTTTACTGCATGATGCCGGAGGAGAAAGCCGACAATCTACTGTAGAAGCACTACCCCGCATCATTAAATATTTTAAAGACAAAGGATGCCAGTTCACTACCGTGGCCGACCTGATGGGTAAAACCAAGGATCAGGTAATGCCTCCGGTAAAAAAAGATTGGGAGATTATATTTGAATATGGTGTGCTGGAAGTTGTTTACTGGATGGGTAAGATCATTTTTTCACTCTTCCTGGTCGGTATCTTTCTTTCCATTGGAAGGATGGTATTGATGGCCCTGCTGGCCTGGTTGCAAAAACGAAGAGAAAGCAAAGAACTTCGATCTTTCCCGATGGGATTGGTGAGTCCTGCCCCACTGGTGAGTATCATCGTTCCCGCTTTTAATGAAGAAGTGAATTCGATCAGAACCATCGAAAGCCTGTTGCAGCAAGACTATCCGAATATGCAGGTTGTTTTTGTAGATGACGGAAGTAAAGACAATACATTTTCTATTGTGCAGCAGCAATTTGCCGGAAATGAAAAAGTAAAAGTGTATACCAAGGCCAATGGCGGAAAAGCATCAGCGCTAAATACAGGGATCGAATATGCCGAAGGCGACTATATCGTATGCATAGACGCAGATACACAATTGAAAAAAGATGCCCTCTCGCTGCTGATGAGAAAATTCTTTGTGCTGAACGAGCGGGATGGTAAACATCAGGTGGTGGGTGCTGTAGCAGGCAATGTAAAAGTGGGCAATGAGATCAACATGATCACCAAATGGCAGAGTATTGAATACATCACGTCGCAGAATTTCGACAGAAGGGCATTTGATTATCTCAACTGTATAACGGTGATCCCCGGTGCGTTGGGTGGTTTCAGAAAAGATGCTGTTGTGAAGTCGGGCGGCTTTACCAGCGATACCCTCGCAGAAGACTGCGACCTTACCATGCGATTACACCGCAATGGATATATCATTCGTAATTGCAATGATGCTATTTCGTATACCGAGGCACCGGAAACCATGCGTCAATTCATGAAGCAGCGATTCCGTTGGAGCTTTGGTGTGATCCAATGTTTCTGGAAACACCGCGATGCTGTTTTCAATCCACGGTATAAGAATTTTGGAATGATCGCGCTGCCACATATCCTGATTTTCCAGATGATCCTACCTTTTCTTGCACCACTCGCCGACCTGGTGTTGCTGGTGAGTTTATTATCGGCTGCATTGAATATCATTCCTATCAGTGCAGGGCATATCCTTTTATATTATCTTATCTTTTCGTTAGTGGATATGGCAGGTGCTGCGCTGGCATTTGCTTATGAAAAAGAAGACTATAAAAAACTGCTTTGGATGATCCCGCAGCGTTTCATCTACCGGCAGCTGATGTACTATATTTTATTCAAATCATTCAATAAGGCACTAAAAGGTGAATTACAGGGCTGGGGGGCATTAAAACGCACCGGAAATGTAAAACAAGTGCCGGGGGCTTAAAGTATCTATTAGTCCTTTACCTTTGCAAACCAAATAATACCATTGGCAACAACCGGATCAGATAGAAAATCGTTTTTTAAACGCCTGCGGAACAAGAATAGTCCCGAGCAGGAAGAGATGACCTTTATCGGTCATCTGGAAGCCCTGCGCTGGCATTTAGTGCGGGGAGCAGCTGTGTGGATCTCGGTAGCTATTGCCATTTTTGTGTATATCGACTGGGTGTTTGACAATATCATTTATGCCCCGGCCCGGCCAAGTTTTGTTACCTATAGTGCTTTGTGTAACTGGAGCCATAAACTCGGGCTCGGGAATGCGCTTTGTATGCCACCGGTTACTATCCCCCTGCAGGGAAATACGGTAAGCGGGCCCTTTATGTCGGCCATCAATATCGCCATGATCGGCGGGGTCATTATAGCTTTCCCCTATTTATTCTGGGAATTATGGAGGTTCATAAAGCCTGCCTTATCGCCCAAAGAAGTAAAATATGCCCGGGGAAGTATCCTTTGGGTATCCCTTTGTTTTTTTCTGGGGGCGGCATTCGGATATTTTTTGCTGGCTCCTTTCACCTTTAATTTTCTGGCCAATTTCACCCTGGGATCAGTAGGTGCTTATAAGTACATGCCTACCCTCGACGATTATATCGATACCCTCAACAATATTATCCTCGGCTGCGGTATTGCTTTTGAATTACCCATACTCGCTTATGTATTGGCCAAGATCGGCCTCATTACCGCCAAGTTTTTAAAGAAGTATCGCAAATATGCATTTGTCATCATCCTCATAGTGGCAGCAGTAATAACTCCATCGCCCGACTGGACCAGTCAAACCATCGTTGCCATCCCCCTACTCCTGCTTTATGAGATCAGCGTAATGCTTGTAGCCAGCGTTGACCGTAAGAAAGCGAAGGAAGAAAAAGAATGGAGTTAAGCATCGTTTAGGAGTTGAGAAGTTGAGGGGTTGAGGAGTTTAGGGCAGAGATGTTTGCAATAGTAGTAAATTTGCGAAATCAAGTTCACACCTAAACACCTAAAC
>CAIRHQ010000006.1 GCA_903878475.1 uncultured Bacteroidota bacterium
CATGCCCACCAGGTAAGGGATGATCTTTACTGCGGTATCGAAACCTCCTTTTGCTCCTTCAATAAAAGCATCAAAAACATTGATCTTTTTATATACCCCTCCCACTACGATCAATAAAAATATAAGCAGGATCAATCCACTGCTGATCTTTTCAGAAAAAAGATTGATGCCCACTGTATTGAGCGTTAAGATGAACCATACCAGTAAAGCGATCAAAGCAGAAATGCCCAATACCCATCCCAAGATCACCGGCTGAAATAACCTGATCTTTTGTTTTATGGAAACGATCACCATTGCAAAGACCGTTGCCACAAAAGTGGCGATCAGGCAGGGTAAGAATATATCGGTAGGATTGGCTGCTTTTAGTCCATTCATACCTACGGTACTGGCCCTTGCGGCAATAATAGCCACCGGGATAAGCGTGAGACCGGCTGCATGCAAACAAAGGAACATGATCTGTGCATTGCTGGCACGTTCTTTATCGGGGTTCAACTCTTGCAAACTTTCCATGGCCTTGATGCCGAAGGGGGTGGCGGCATTGTCGAGGCCCAGCATATTGGCACTAAAATTCATCATCATATGACCATGTGCAGGATGGCCCGCGGGAACATCGGGAAATAATTTAGAAAAGAATGGGCCTACCACCCTGGATAAGAAACGAATACCCCCTGCCCTTTCTGCAATGCTCATGAAGCCCATGAATAATGCCATGATGCCTATGAGGCCGATACATATTTCCACAGCCACCTTGCCCGTTGCAATCACCCCGTCTACCGGCTTCTGTTTCTTTCCTAAAATATAACCATAGCTTACCGTACGAACGGAAGGGTAATTGGCGGTGAGTGTACGAATGGTATCAGCAGAAATATCATCGGTAACCAGGTACTTGCTGTCATCCGATATTTTATCCTGCCTCTTATATCCATAATCGGCCATTTCCTTAGCAAAACTATCGATACCCGGACGGCCATATTTCGATGGATCGCCAATGGCAACATATTTAAACTCATCTTTCGATGTACCCGTTACCATTCGGGAAAATATATCATCCCTGCTGCTGTTGAAAATGAAATGAAAGCCGGCTAATGCCAGGGCTACGATGATGAAGGCGCTCCAGATCCTGCTTAAAGCCATGTGTTGATTTTATATGATAAGAATGCTTGATCCCAATGGGTAATTCCGCAATCGTTGATGGTTTGAAATTACCATTTTCTTCCGAAAATTGAAATATCGTTCCAAACCTTACCTTTGCAGCCAATTTTGGAGAAATACAAATGAATTTTTCAAATCATATTTCATCATTTTTCCATCATCAGAAAATCATCGTAATAAATCAATTATGGCTTTAAAAGCAGGGATCGTAGGCTTACCCAATGTAGGCAAATCAACATTATTCAATGCCGTGAGCAATAGCGCTAAGGCACAGGCAAGCAATTACCGTTTTTGTACCATTGAGCCCAATATCGGATTGGTAGATGTACCCGACGAAAGGATCGACAAACTGGCTGAACTGGTGCTACCTGATCGTACCGTGCCTACACAGATCGAGATCGTGGATATTGCCGGACTGGTACGTGGTGCCAGCAAAGGCGAAGGATTGGGCAATAAGTTTTTAGCCAATATTCGTGAAGTAGATGCCATCATTCAGGTGATCCGTTGTTTTGAAGATGAGAATATATTAAGGGATGAAGGCCCTATCAATCCCGTAGGCGATAAAGAGATCATTGAAACAGAGCTGCAGTTGAAGGATATGGAAAGCGTTGAGAAAAAATTGTCGCGCACTGAAAAAATGCTGAAGACCGGTGATGCTAAATTAAAGGCTGAGTATGAAGTATTGGTACAATGCAAGCAACACCTCGATAAGGGAAAGAATATCCTTTCATTAGGATTAACTAAAGATGAGAAGACCGCCATTGCCGACCTGTTCTTATTAACCGATAAGCCGGTGTTATATGTAGCCAATGTAGATGAGGCCAGTATGCATACCGGAAATAAATTCTCAGCCGAGCTTATCGAAGCCGTGAAAGAAGAAGGTAATCAAGTGATCGTGATGACGAATGCCATTGAAGCCCAGATCGCTGAATTCGACAATGCCGATGACCGGACTATGTTCATGGAAGAATATAAAATGACCGAGCCTGCACTCGACAGGCTGATCCGTTCTACCTACAAACTACTTGATCTCTATACATATTTTACCGCAGGCGTTCAGGAAGTGCGTGCCTGGACGATCCATAAAGGATGGAAAGCACCACAGGCTGCGAGTGTGATCCATACTGATTTTGAAAAAGGGTTCATCAAGGCTGAAGTGATCGCCTTTAATGATTTCATTCAATATGGTTCAGAAGCTTCCTGCCGTGAGAATGGTAAACTTCGTATTGAAGGAAAAGAATATCTCGTGCAGGATGGAGATGTTATGCATTTCAGGTTCAACGTATAAAAGATCTAACCTTATAAAATCAGAACGGGCTTCAATATTGAAGCCCGTTCCTGTTTGATCTATATAGCAAAATATTATTGTGGCAATAACACGCTGTTGAGGATATGATATACGCCATTCACGGCATGTTTATCCATGGTAATTGCAGAAGCTGCAGCCCCACTGAACGGAGCACCTCCCGGAGGGAAAGTTCCATATCCTGTGAAACTTAATGAAGTAACTGCGGGGCCGGCATAAGTAGCCTGGGCCCTAACACCCGGGTGAATAGCAATACCACCGTTCACAAGTGTTTTAATGAATGCACCTGCGGCAGGAACATTTACCGAGAACACCCTGATATTGGGCTGGTATGGAGTGCTAGTGCTAGTGGTTAATGAAGCCAGTAAATGATAGGCTATAATTCCTTTTACCAATGCAGTAGATACATTGTTGGTACCTAAGAATGCCGGTCCGGCTGCAACTGCACCATTGGCCTGAGCCGCAGCGATGCCTGCATTTCCTGTTGCTGCAAATACCTGAGAATATACCAAACCGAATACCAGTGTTTGGAAAGCTGCGTCATTAGGAGCTAATACGGTCATATTGGTAACGCCATAATTCAACAAGGAGTCGAATTTAGACAAGCCAGTAGAACCACTATCGGCACGTGCAACGGCTGCGCGGAAATAAGAAAGCGTAGGCTCTGCAGCGATCATTGTTTTTAAGGTAGCTGTAGGTGGAGCGGCAATGGTAAATGAATGATGAATTAATCCATTGGCTGCATTCATATCTGCTGCGATCAGTGGAAGATTATTCAAATAAGAATAGGTAGTTCCTGTAGTTGGGAATATCGGCATCCTCACAAAAGGTTGTGTAGGATCCAGAATGATCTGGCTGGGCAATGGAAAGTTGGGAAATGATCCTGCGAATTGATAGGCCATATATTTTTGACCGATCGTATTGTACAGTACAATTCCTTGAGCACTGGCGACAGGTAAGGTACCGGCAATGAACGCAGAGAATACTGCATCAGGGGCAGCCAAAGGAATGGCACCACCAGAAGCGGCATTTACAAATATTTTCATCCCGGTATTATCTGTAGCAAATAGCGTGAAGCTTTTAGTAGTATCATTCAGCGTACTCACAAGTCCTGAACGAACCAGTAAACGATAATACAAGCTATCACTAGGAATTGCCGCAATAGTCGCTGCTACTCCGTTACCTGTAGGATATACTGGCCTAGCGATGGGTGCGAGTTGCTCCAATTCCTTATTGCAGGAAGTAAGGAACAGCAATCCTGATACAATGGCCAGGAAAGAAACCCTCAGATGATTATTTATTTTTTTCATTATTAAGTAAGTTTTAATGTTAAATGTTGATTTGCCTGATAACGATTAATAAACATTGAATCCGAAGCTTAAATAGTATAAACCTCCGATCTGTGAATTTCCTATGGCATTATAATAGTACTGGTTCAGCAAATTGCTGGCACCCAGTTTGATGATTGATTTTGTTTTAGGCAGTTTCATGCTGATCTGTGCATCCAGTGTATGCACCGGTTGCAAATTGCCATTGGCGAAATCTCCCTGATAGTAAAACGCCTGTTGCCACCTGTAAGCAATATTGAAGCCCATGCGCTTAGCTTTACCAAAACCGGTATTACCGAAATTGGCATTGGCTTTATATTTAGGAGCATTGAAATAGGCAACAAAATCAGTAGGAACATCTTTTAATACATCAGAAGCCACATTACCACCAATAGAGAAATTCCATGGTAATCTGTAATCAACACTTAAACCAAATCCATAAGTTTTCACTTTAGAGGTGGTATTCAGGGGAACAGATATATTCCTTCTTTTTGAAGCAACGGAAATATCAGCTGCAATACCGGTAGTGGTTTGAATGGTATTGATCCTTCCCAGGAAATCCTGATATTGACCAAAATATCCGTAAGCATCGATCAACAGTTTGTTCTCAAGCAGCAAGCCTTTGTAGCCTACTTCGAATGAACTCACAGACTCTGGTTTTACAGATGTTGGAGTATACACGGTTGGTGTTCCTGCGATTACGCTGGTAGCTGTATATAATGGATTGCCAGCAAAATTCAGGTAAGTGGCGAATGATGGATTACATCCGATCAGGCGGGTACTTCCCACTTGCAAGTTGATCCATTGCATTTGGTTGGAAGGAAAACGATAAGCGGTTTGGTACGACAAACGAATATTGTTATTCGCTGCTACTTTTACCAGCGCAGTAATCCTTGGTGTAAATCTTCCGTCAAAATTTTGGTTCTTGTCGTAACGACCAGAAGCAGTCAGGCTTAAAAAGTTGAACACTTTTCTGCTGGCCTGAGCATATGCACCATATTCATTGATCTTAACAGGACTGATCGAATCAGCGAATAAGGTTCCTTCAGAATTCAGAACATAATTTTTATAGTTTCCACCTACCAGTACTTCTATTCCACCCATCTTTTTAGCAAACTGAGAGAAACTATAATGTCCTTCAACACTATATAGATCTGATTTATCTAACAATAAACCACCATTTTTAGAGATCGGTGTTTTACGGATGGCATCATATGCAGCAACCATTCCTGGAGATCCAGCAACTGGCCTGCCCGCATCTGCAAAAGCACGAGATGCCTGGTGTGCATCGTAATCAGTCATGCCGTTCATCCTGTTGCTCAGGTACTGGAAAGCATATTGTATATACCAATCGGTTCCCAATGGAGTAGGATTTCCCCCAGCATCAGTAGTTACAGATTTTTTCCATGATTCATTGAATAAACGGGTAGTGGCGGTCATATTATATGATTCACCTGCATTTTCCTGAGTGGTATATGCTCTAAGCGACCAGTTCTTATTATTTACTTCCAGTTTATACTGGCCCATTTTAAAATCTTTCAAAGAATACCTGTCACTACCGGTATATATTGTATTACCTGTACCCCAATAAGCAGCTAAAATAGCTTCTGTTCTTGGAGACAACATATAATGTAATGATCCGGCCAATTTGAAATTGACAGTATTTGGATCGATCAATTCTTTTTCAGTGTATCCTGTACGTGATACATTTTGAGCTGAAGACAACAGGCCATTGGTATTGATAAAATTAGCAGCGCCTGGTAAGCTTCCGGCAATACTGGCGAAGAATGCACGGATATCTACCGTGGTTTCATCACCATAAACATTTACACCATCGTAATTCGGATCAGTTTTTCTGTCGCCCGCAATTACAGATCCTGTAGACCCTAATCTGCTATAATTTCTGGTATCAGAACCCATCCAGTCTTTTGCAGTCAGTAATTCAGCATTGATCTTAAAGGCAAATTTTTCAGAAACTTTTGTTGCCAAACGCATGGTCCAGTTATGATAAGGAGAAGGACTCCTGAATTTTCCATCGGTATTCATGATCCCTTCTTTTACCAGGAATGAAAATCCCTGGTATTTAAAAGGATTCTTACTGGTCATGAGTAAGGTACCATTCATACCACCCGGGCCATATAAGGCCGAAGAGGCACCTGCCAGTAATTCAATATTATCCACATCAAGTTCGCTAAGTCCGATAATTGACGCCACAGAGAAATTAAGCCCTGGGGCCTGATTATCCATTCCATCAACCAATTGGTTAAACCGGGTATTTCCACTGGAGTTAAATCCTCTTGTAGTAGGTGTGGTGAATGTAAGTGAAGA
>CAIRHQ010000007.1 GCA_903878475.1 uncultured Bacteroidota bacterium
CATAGCCATTATAAAAGAGTACCCAACTACCGCGACCTGAGTCCGCAGGAAGAATGGGACCTGCTCGAAAATCATTATAACCGTGTTACCGATACCTGCATTCCCGAGGAAGAAGCATTCCGCCGGCTGCAGCAGCATATCCATAAAATATGGAAGGGGGCAGATGATGCGGGGGAACGTTATTTTCCGCATGAATACATGTATAAAATGTTGTTGAGCGGAGTACTGGAGCAGTATTATGAAATTGATCCGAAGAATAGCTGGATGCTGGCGGCCGCCCAAAAGAATATTCCTATTGTAGTACCCGGATGGGAAGACAGCACCATGGGAAATATCTTCGCATCCTATGTGATCAAGAATGAATTGAAAGCCACTACCATGAAAAGTGGTATTGAATATATGGTATGGCTGGCCGACTGGTACCGCCATAATTCATCCGGCAAAGGCGTAGGCTTTTTCCAGATCGGTGGTGGTATTGCCGGCGATTTTCCAATCTGTGTAGTGCCCATGATGTACCAGGATCTGGAATGGCATGATGTACCATTCTGGAGTTATTTCTGCCAGATATCCGATTCTACCACTTCATATGGATCTTATTCGGGTGCGGTGCCCAATGAAAAGATCACTTGGGGTAAACTGGATATCCATACACCTAAATTCATCGTGGAAAGTGATGCCACCATTGTAGCACCACTCATCTTTGCCTGGGTGCTGGGTTGGTAATAACCGGAACTACTGAAGTGGAATATCTCTTTTCAGCATCTCATCCCTGTTGGCAATTTCCCATGCAGTAAGAAAGATCATGCGCGCCCTTTTTTCATAGAGGCTCCAGTTAATTTTTTCAATGGTATCTGTAGGCTTGTGATAATCGGCTTTCAGCATACCATCATAGAAAAATAAGATGGGCACTCCTTTGCGGGCAAAATTATAATGATCGCTGCGATAATAGATCCTGTTGGGATCGGTTGGGTCATCAAATTTATAATCGAGTACCAATTTTGTATTGGCATTGTTGGCGCCTTCATTGATCCCTTGCAATTCAGTGCTGAGTTTATTGTGACCGATCACATACACATAGTTCAGGGTATCATCTGTTTTGCGCTCGGTATCCAGCCTGCCGATCATATCGGTGTTCAGGTCTACCGAAGTTTTTTCCAGTGGATATATGGGATGATCGGAATAATATTCGCTACCCCATAACCCTTTTTCCTCTCCACTAACGGTCATGAATACCAGCGTTCTCCTCGGGCGGTAACCATCAGCGACTGCTTTGGTAAATGCGGTTGCCATTTCCAATACAGCACAGGTTCCGCTTCCATCATCATCGGCGCCATAATAGATCTTGCCATCGTGCTTGCCCAGGTGGTCGTAATGCCCGGTCAGGAAAACATATTCATCTTTCTTATCGGTGCCTTCAATGATGCCCAGCACATTGCTCGCATTGATGGTGTTCCTGTATTTTTCAAACTGCCCAGCCAGTTTCCAATTCGATTCTGTTTTCCATTGCTGATCGATGGGCAGGTTCTGTTTTATTTGTTTCAGCAGGGTATCAAAATTGTTACCGAGAAGCGTTTTGGCCAGGGTATTTGCCAGTTGAACGGCATGTACCTTTTTGGTATCGGCTCCACCCTTCGGAAAATACACTCCGGTTCTTTTGCCATTGTCTACTATTCTTGGGGTAAAACTTTCCTGATTAGGATTGATGAATAAAGCCGCTACGGCTCCTTTTTCTGCAGCCACAGTTAATTTTTTTGCCAGGCCCGGGAAACTCCATTCCGATCCACGGGCGGCACCTGATATCAAGTATTTTCCGTCCTTCTTGGGTTCGCCCAAAAAGAATACCACGATCTTTCCTTTAACATTCAGTCCGGTATAATCGCTGTACTTTGGATCATCAATCCCATATCCTACAAAAACGATCTTCTTTCCTTTAAAACTTCCTGTTTCATTGCTGTTGAGCGGCATGATAAAATCTGTTCCAAACTGGGCGGGTTTACCATTCACTGAAAATTCAGCCGATTTTAAACTATCCTGAAAAAGCGGGTACAACTGTTGGTATCCCTGCATTCCTGCAGCTTTTAGCAGGCCCATATTTCTGAATTGTGCTTCAATATAAAAAGCCGCCCGGCGTTGCCCTTCAGTACCTGTTTCACGTCCTTCCATATAATCATTGGCAATGATGCTGAGGTGTTTTTTTAGTTCAGTTCCGGTAATGATGGCAGCATATTTCGATGCTAGGTCCTGTTGTGCAAAAGCGAAACTTAAACTGAATAAGAGTGAGCTGATCAGTACTAATTTTTTCATCGTGCAGATTTATTTGATGGCAAAATAATAAAATAAAAGGGCTGTTGGGGGGATATTATGTAAACGGTTAGGAGAGCGGTTGGGGAGCGGTTGGAAGTTGGAGGTTGGAGGTTGGGGTTTTCAGGTTATAGATTGGGAGCTGATAACTATTGGGTTTAGAAGTATAGAAGGGTCTCTGATTCAAATGAACCTCCAACCTCAAACTTCCAACCTCCAACAACTTTTTAGCACGCTATCTTCTTCACCCTATTCTCATGTCTTCCACCTTCGAAAGCAGTATTCATAAAAATATCCAGCATTTTTTCGGCATCGCCATCCCGAACGAAGCGGGCAGGTATGCATAGGATATTTGCATCGTTATGTTTGCGGGCCAGTTCGGCCAGTTCTTCTCCCCAGCAGATCGCTGCTCTAATACCCTGATGTTTATTGGCTGTGATGGCAACGCCATTGGCACTGCCACACAATAATACCCCGAAAGCGGCTTCTCCCTGCTCAACTGCTGTAGCCACAGGATGTGCAAAATCAGGATAGTCTACCGAATCTTTAGAGTAAGTCCCAAAATCCTTGAAAACAATATTCTCTCCTTCCAAAAAAGAGATCAGGTCTTCTTTACAGTCGTATCCGGCATGGTCACAACCGATGGCAATGGGTTTGGAGAGGTTGAAGGGGGACATGGTTTAGGTGTTTAGGTGTGAACTTGATTTAGCAAATTTACTACTATTGCAAACATCTCTGCC
>CAIRHQ010000008.1 GCA_903878475.1 uncultured Bacteroidota bacterium
AGGTAATATTGCGAGCTTTACCGCCATCAATAGCACCTCTGTAGCGATCACGGCCACCATAACGGTAACGCCTACCAGCGCATCAGGATGTACGGGCACGCCAAGGAGCTTTACCATTACGGTGAATCCGGGTGTTAATATCCTCACTGCTGTTCCAGCCAGAACCTGTATCACGGATACTATTTTAACCCTGAATGCCACACCTGCAGGCGTATGGAGTGGAAGGGGTGTGATACCGGGAACGAATAAGTTCGATCCTGTACTGGCCGGATTGGGAGTATCTACACTGACCTATACGGTTGGAACAGGATGTGGTGCAGTTGCTAATGTAAACATCACTGTAAATGATTGTCAGGAACGTCATAATGTCCTTGCTCAATCCATCCGTGTTTGGCCAAATCCAAGCACCGGTCAGTTCAGTTTGAAATTCCTGACCGATAAATTCAAGGAGTTTGGATTGAAAGTGGTTGATGCAAGAGGTAAAACTTTACGCGATTATCAGTTTACCAATCTCGTGTACGGAAGCATCATCCCGATGGATCTGCGCGGTTTGGCAAGCGGTATGTATGTTTTGCTGGCTTATAACAATCAGGAGCAGGCAAGCTTCCCGATCATTATTGCACATTAACAGTTAACTACATCAGCAATACATAAACTGTCATAACTTTAAGCCCTCCTTAACCGGGGGGCTTTTTTTATGGTTACACTAAATCAGGTTTTGGAATTGCATCAGTCTGAGTTTAAGCAGGTAGTTGATTTTAATCCTGCAAAGGATAAACTATGCCGCTTCGATTTCACAGCCGCCAATCAGGAAATTGATGAAGCTATCTTCAGGGATACGGCTTTATTCAGTAATTATATCAATCATAAATTACAAACCAGCGGAGCTAAATTTGGTATCGGGGGATACAATGAATCTCGAACCTTATACCGTAGAAGTGAACTTTTTAATGGCGATGAGCCAAGAACGATACACCTGGGGATTGATATATGGGGTGCAGCAGGCACCAGCGTCTACACTCCACAGGGAGGTTCCGTACATAGTTTCGCCTACAACAACTCATTCGGCGATTATGGCGCCACCATCATCTTACAACATCAATTGGATGCCATCATATTTTATACGCTATATGGCCACCTCAGTCATGCCAATTTATTACATCTGAAAGAGGGGAAATATATCAGTCGCGGTGAATTGCTGGGGCAGTTCGGACAGCCTGAAGAAAATGGTAACTGGCCCCCTCATCTTCATTTCCAGGTGATCAGCGATATGCGGATCAGAAAAGGTGATTATCCGGGGGTTTGTGCAGCATCAGAGCGGGAGAGTTACTTATCCAATTGCCCTGATCCTGACCTCATCTTGAATATGATCAGGCACGCCGGGTAGGCAACTGAACCAAAGCCGTTAAAAATTGTTTAATATACCTGTTCATAGCGGGTAAAAATGTAATTTTACCCTTTATATTGCACTTGATTATCGTTTATAAATTACTCTGATCACATTCAGCATGGAAATTAAAGCCGGAACATTATTGGCCGAAATAAATAGTCCCGCCGACCTTAAAAAGTTGGAACGGGAACAGCTACACCAAGTATGTGATGAATTGCGCCAGTATATCATTGATGTGGTAAGTGTTCATGGAGGTCATTTTGCGGCCAGTTTGGGTGTGATTGAACTTTCCGTAGCCCTTCATTATGTTTTTAATACACCTTATGATCAGTTGGTATGGGATGTAGGGCATCAGGCTTATGGGCACAAAATATTGACAGGAAGAAGGGACCTGTTTTCCACCAACAGAAAATACCATGGGCTCAGTGGATTTCCAAAACGTACAGAAAGTGAATATGATAGTTTTGGTGTAGGCCATTCATCTACGTCTATTTCAGCTGCATTAGGGATGGCCATGGCATCTCATTACAAAGGAGAAACTGACCGGCAGCATGTGGCCATCATTGGGGATGGGGCTATGACAGCAGGCCTTGCTTTTGAAGCGATGAATCATGCGGGGATCGAAAAGAGCAATGTGCTCATCATTCTGAACGATAATTGCATGAGCATTGATCCCAATGTGGGAGCTTTAAAAGAATATCTGACGGATATCACCACTTCTCAGACCTACAATAAAGTGCGGGATGAATTCTGGAATGCGCTGGGAAAATTGCCGATGGGAAAATCTTTCAGCAGGGCGATGGCTTCTAAAATGGAAGCTGCGCTGAAAGGCATGGTTAGTAAGAGTAGTAATTTATTTGAAGCCTTGCAGTTAAGGTATTTCGGTCCAATCGATGGACATAATATCACTAAGCTCGTCGATACTTTGAAAGACCTTAAAGATATTCCTGGTCCAAAAATATTGCATATCAAAACGGTAAAAGGGAAGGGGTATGAACTGGCAGAACAAGATCAAACCAAATGGCATGCACCCGGACTATTTGATAAAATGACCGGGGAGATCCAGAAGAAAAAATTTGACCTGCCACAGGCTCCTAAATATCAGGATGTATTTGGATATACAATCATTGAACTGGCTGAAAAGAATCCTAAGATCTTCGGTATCACACCGGCCATGCCCAGTGGATCCAGTTTGAAATACATGATGGAGCAAATGCCCGATCGTGCTTTCGATGTAGGCATCTGTGAGCAACACGCGGTTACTTTGAGTGCCGGTATGGCTACTCAGGGAATGAAAGTGTTCTGCAATATCTATTCATCGTTCATGCAACGTGCCTATGATATGGTGGTACATGATGTAGCCATTCAGAACCTGCCGGTGATATTTTGTCTCGACAGGGCTGGTCTGGTAGGTGAAGATGGTCCAACCCACCATGGTTGTTATGATATTGCTTTCATGCGCTGCATTCCCAATATGATCATCAGTGCACCAATGAATGAAAAAGAGCTTCGTAATCTCATGTATACGGCACAGTTAGATTCAACATCCAGTCCTATCGTGATCCGTTATCCCCGCGGTGAAGGCGTAATGCCGGAATGGAAAACAGAAATGACTGAAATTACCATCGGTACCGGAAGGAAATTGAAAGATGGGAAAGATATTGCCATACTCTCTTTTGGTCATCCCGGAAATTTTGCTGCGGCCGCTATACGCGACGTGAAATCGGAAGGGATCAATCCGGCACATTATGATATGCGCTTTGTAAAACCATTGGATGAAGTCATGTTGCACGAAGTTTTTACCCACTATCAAAAGATCATCACTGTAGAAGACGGAACAGTAGTGGGTGGATTTGGTTCTGCCATACTGGAATTCATGAACGAACATGGATACCAGGCTGAGGTGAAGATCATGGGTATCCCCGACAGGTTGGTGGAGCATGGTTCTCCCAAACAATTGTATGAGGAGATCGGTATCGATGCCAATCATCTCGCCATTGCCTTGCGACAGATGGCCAGCGTATCTGTACCGCAACTTACCCAACAGTAACTTTAAAAAAATATTTTAGAATATAAGGAATGAGCGATCATTCCTTTTTTTATTTTATTTAACAGTAGACTAAAAAATTTTATGGAAACATGTTCGTTTGGAATCAATATTGAAGAACACCATCAACATGATCATGAAAATTTTTGCTTCCGCCTGTTTGCTGATCGCAGCCAGTTCCACCTTCGCTTATTTTATTTGGCATGAACCTGTTCATACAAAGCGTTCTGTTGCTCATGCAGTAAGGAAAGATGATAAACACGAGTTCATAATACGGATAAAACAAAAAGCAGCAGCGGCAGCCGAATATATTCGTGCCGGCCATTTTAATAGCACCCGTTGTTTTTTGGCAGACATGAGGGTGTCATCCGGCAAGGCCAGATTTTTTGTGTATAACCTGGTCAGGGATTCTATTGAAAAAGCAGGACTGGTGGCACATGGCAGCGGGTCCGATCAGGGTGATGGGGAATTGCGTTTTTCCAATACCATTAATAGTGGATGTACTTCTTTAGGTAGATACCGGATCGGCGGTTCGTATTATGGTCGGTTTGGATTGGCCTATAAATTATTCGGGTTGGACGAAACCAATAGTGCCGCCTTCAACCGGGCCGTGGTATTGCATGCCCATTCTTGTGTACCCAGCCAGGAGGTGTACCCAATACCCATTTGTGAAAGCCTTGGCTGTCCGATGGTGGCGCCGGATTTTTTACAAACATTGAAAAACTATATCGACCGGTCAGAAGAACCCATCTTGCTTTGGATTTATTACTGAGGCAACTGCATGGGAATTTCAATGGCTAGTAATTCAGCATCTGAACTGGCAGTGATCTCGAATTGATCAGTTCCTTCTATCCCAATTGCATCTCGTTTGTTCAGTATTTGTCCGCCTACTTCAGCATTGCCATTGATCAGCACCAGAAAAACACCATTGCCACTGAAGCGGTTGGTATAATTTATTGTAGAGCCGGCCTTCAGGTTGGTTAATGAAAACACAGCATCCTGATTGATCCATAATGCCTGATCGGCTTCGATAGGAGATACAACCGTTTGCCATTTGTTTTTCCTTTCTTCTATGTCAAATGTTTTTTGATCGTAGCGTGGAGTAATATTCCTGTTTTTAGGGAATACCCAGATCTGGAAAAGTGTAACCGATTCAGTTGAGGAAGCATTGGCCTCCGAATGTTGTACGCCTGTTCCAGCACTCATGATCTGTATATCGCCAGCCTTGATGACCCCTTGTCCGCCGGTACTGTCCTTATGTTGCAGTGCTCCGGTGAACGGGATGGTAACGATCTCCATATTATCATGGGGGTGGGTTGGAAATCCACCGCCTCCGTCTATAAAATCATCATTCAACACACGGAGTGCGCCAAAATGTATTTTTTTTGGATCGTAATATTGGGCGAAACTGAAATAGTAATTAGGCTTCAGCCAGCCATAGTCGGCCGTACCCCGATCATCAGCTTTGTATAAGGTCATGTTCATATTCGTAAATTTAATGTTTAAACATCAAATAATATACCAACGCATATAGCTGACAGAAAGTCAACTTGTAGAGGGAATTAAAAAATGAATGATTAATTCAATGAAGGCTTTTCTTCTCCGGGCAGCAAGCCAACGATATCCTCTTCACGGTTTTCATTCCATTCAATGATGAAATTATTCCTGCCTTCTCCACTGAGCAGGGTCATATATCGTTGTTGCACCAGTTCCAGTAAGGAGAGGAATAAGAAGATGGCATGGATGCGGTTTTCGCACACATCAAAAATCCTTTCAAAAGAAACATTCTTTTCTGTGCGGCAGGTACCCAGCATATACTCACGGCTTTGCTCCATGGTATAATTGTATTGAACCACCGTGTGCACGGGTTTATTATTCCGGTCGTGCAAACGATGGATCACCTTTTCAAAGGCTTTCATCAGTTTGAACAAGGTCACCGCTTGTATCTCTGTTCCTTCTCCTGCTTCTTCACCGATCTGGGAGATCTCTTTTTGCAGGTTTCCGCGTTTTACCAGCAGCATACGGATGGCTTCCATATCGGCCATCTTTGTAGCCGCTTCTTTGAATCTTTTATATTCAAGGATCTTATTGATCAGTTCCTGGCGTGGATCTATTTCATTGCCTGCTGCATCCAGTTCTTTTCTGGGCAACAACATCTTGGCTTTGATGCGCATCAGGGTACTGATGAATAGAATGAACTCACTGCTCAATTCAATATTCAGTTTCTCCGACCGGTGTATGAAATCAAGGAAGTCATTGGTGATGCGGGTAATGGGAATATTGTAAATATCCAGTTCGTCTCTTTCAATAAAAAAAAGCAAGAGGTCGAACGGACCTTCAAATTGTTCCAGTTTGATCTGGTAGGATGTATTATTCACTTATTCTTGAATTGTAATATTTAGATCATCAATATGCCGGGATGCAAATGTATCAATTCCTTGTAAAAGATGCGTGGTTGGTTGGGGGAAGACAGCGATATGTGGACAAAAGGGAAATAAACAGCAAGAATGGTCCATTAGTCCAGCCAGGTCACAGTTTTATAGCCAATCCAATACCCAGTATCTCTTTAAGTTGGGTCTCTTTCAGCAAATCATCGTCGTACAACAGATACACGCTTACCGTGGTGCTCATCCATTTATTGATCTTGAGGTTAAGGAAATTGGTGCAATACACATCAACATTCTGGGGCTTCCGTTTGAAATTGCTGAACAGATCGAGCCTGCCGGTATAGGTAACCCAGGGGGCAAAAGATTTGGTGTATTTGGCGGTAGCAAATGCACCCAGTTCACTGTATTGTTTCTTGTTGGGCGGAACGCCAAATTTATTGACCTGCAGGAAATCCTTGTCAACTTTAAGGATCCATCGGGTGGTGATGGGCGATATGAAAAGCGAAAAATGTTTATCAGGCCGGTAATCAAAGCCTACCGATAACAATATCTTTCCCGGGGTGAGAAAATTAGAGATTTTATTATTGGCCGAATCGGTATAATAATATCCAGGCATTACCTGGGTATTGATATTGGTAAGCACAGCAGTGAACCAATGGGGCGAAAACTGATACCCATATTTACTCGTTACATCTATTTGGTCATCTATTTTTCTGAAACGTCCAAAGCTGCTGGCATTTTGAAATCCGAAGGAGAGGTCAAAATAATTGTTCCAGGTGTATCTTCCTTTGCGGTGGTTGATATTATAATTCAGAATGGTGGTAATACCCAAAGTGTTTTTTTCACCACCTGCGGCCCAGTTACGCAAAGCGCCCTGATTCACTGTTACTACAAAGGTTCCGGTTTTTTTCCAGCCATCCTTATCCAATGGTTTAAGGTCTTTTAACGCCATGGTCTGAAATTCCCTAACAGTGGCATCTTGTGCCTGAACACGGATCGCAATCGTTGCTGTGATGAGTACAGTAAACAATTGAATTTTCATTCGGCAAAATTAAACAAAAATCAGTTTCGCATTCCCAATTGGTCGTTAACACATGATATTTTAACGTATATGATTTAATATTGTTTTTTAAAGCAACTTTGCCGCAATTTAACACACTATTGAAACAAGGATTTTTAAACTGGCTGATCTTCATCTTGCTCTCTCTGATCTGGGGAAGTAGTTTTATTTTGATGAAGGAGGGCTTATTGCATTTGTCGGCCTATCAGGTGGCCGCACTGCGCATCGTATTTGCAGGACTTATATTATTACCCTGGGCTATTAAATACCTGCCCCTGATACCCAGGAATAAACTCGGGATCATTTTTTTATCGGGGGTATTGGGCAGTCTCTTTCCTGCATTCCTGTTTTGTATTGCCGAAGAAGGCATTGATAGTGCATTGGCCGGCACCCTCAATTCGCTTACACCCATATTTGTCATCATGGTGGGCGCATTATTTTTCAATAGTAAGACCTCTTTCAATAAAATTGCCGGAATCGTCATTGCCTTCATGGGTAGCTTTCTGTTGTTGCTGAGCAAAGGGCATATGCAGGAAAGTAAAAACCTGTTATATATTTCTTATGTGGTGCTGGCCACCATTTTTTATGGGATCAATGTAAATATGGTACATCGCCACCTGCACCATATCGGGTCCTTACCAATAGCGGCAGTGGCCTTATCACTTAATGCCATCCCGGCATTGATCGTATTGGTGTTCACCGGGTATTTTAGTCTACCCCTTGCTGATAGTAATATCTTGTATGCCACCGGCAGTGCTGCGGTGTTAGGTATATTTGGAACGGCCCTGGCCTCCATTCTATTTTATGTGCTCATTAAGCGCGCGGGTGCTGTATTTTCTTCCATGGTTACCTATGGCATACCCATGGTTGCCAATGGTTGGGGATTGCTGTATGGCGAAGAAGTAGGGTGGAAGCAGATCCTTTGTCTGCTCATCATTCTGGCTGGCGTATTTGTGGCCAACCGGAATAAAAAGGCCGACTAAATTTCAGTAAAGGATACCTGATGCTCCCGTAAAAAATCCTTGATCGGATCAACATGCACACAAAGTCCTACATGTAAGAAAGGATAATTCGACACTTTCCCTTTTTTGCCATCCTGTATGATTTCCTTGTCTTTCATATCAAACCCAAGATGCAAATGGTTGGTGGCGAACTGCATGCCATATACTTTTCCTTCCGCATCAAAAAGCGGTCCACCACTTTGCCCTTTTAATCCTGCCGTACTCATTTCAATTCCCGTTACCTGATTAAGCTGTGCATCGGCAACAAAACGGGTTACAATACCATCGATGGGAAAGGAAGGTGAATTGGGGTTTCCTTGCTGTGTCCATTCAATATCATCATTATCGGGGTTATGCCTGAAATTACTGAATTCAGGGAAAGGGAAACCGATGCGGCATAATGATTTTCCCTGTTTGATGATCTTACTGTCTTTTATAAACTGGGCATGGCCTGAATAAAATATTTTATTGAACCCCTTGAATTCTAAAATGGCCAGATCAAGTGTTGGGTGCGCATGACAAACGATCTCATCTATTTTATCAAAGCAGTTTAGAAAATTATTTTTCAGCTGCACCGTGGTTTCCGGATGATATTTATATTTCAATTCCAGTCCGAGTAATGATTTTTTGTACCGACCATCTTTTGGAATACGATCGCGTTCTACTTTAAACTGTTGGTAGGTTTGGTTGATCTGGTCTGCCGCCGGAATCAGGTTAAGCACATGTTTACAGGTAACGGCCACCCCTCGATCATTCACAAAAAAGAAAGTGGATGTGCCGGGTAATACCAAACCACCGTAAGTTCTGGTAATGGTATGCAGCGGCCTGGTGAAGGCTAAAATATTTTCAATGGCTTGTTCAAACATAAAATTAATTTAGTGATGATAAACTAATGCTTTTGTGCGTCCCGCATTTGTTTGGCAGTTAGGGTACTGCCGTCGTGACTCCATCCCGGTGGCATGAATATATATTTCAATTTATTACTGAATGAAACCGGCTTTTGTAGATCTGCACCGATCTGTTGCCATTCGTGAAAGATGATCTTTCCTGGATGATCGGGGTTGTTGATGGGTTTTACCAATCCAAATTTTACGGGCTCTTCTGTCAACTCATCCTGAAAACTCCCGAACATCCTATCCCAGATAATCAGGCACATGCCCATATTCTTGTCGAGATACGGCACATTGCTGGCATGGTGTACACGGTGGTGGCTGGGACTTACGAATACTGCTTCAAACCAGCCAGGCATCCTGTTGATATAACGGGTATGTACCAGTATGCCATAGGTTTGGGTAATGGAATACATGAACACAATATCGAATGGATGAAAACCTAAAAATGCGAGGGGTAAAAAATAAATAAAGCGGTAAACGGGTTGAAAAACGGAAGACCGGAATCCGGTGGTAAGGTTGAAATGCTCGGATGAATGATGGGTAACATGTACCGCCCAGAATAACCGGCAATAATGATCGATGCGATGCTGTATATAAAATGCCAGGTCTTCCAGGATGAACAAAGCAAACCAATACAAGAAAAGATTTTCAATTTTGAAAAAATGTTGCTGGTAGGTCCAGGCCAATACACTCACATAAAATGCCCAGCGTAAAAAAAGATCCAGTCCTGCATTGATCAACGTGAGATAAACATTTTGAAAAGTATCCCTAAGGGTATAGAAATTTCTGTGCTTCCAGTTGCTTAACAATATTTCAGTGCCGATCAGGATGCTGTAAAACGGAATAGAACACAGCAGGAACCAGGTTTCCCGGGTATAGTCCATAAAAAAAGATTTGGGGTGTTGATCTGCTGTTAATAATACGTGCTTTCTGCAAAGTAGTTTATACCGACATGATCTCCTTGTCTTTGGCTACCAGGTGCTTTTCTACCATTCCTATATATTTGTCAGTAGTATCCTGGATCTCTTTTTCAGCATCTTTACACAGGTCTTCACTGAGCCCATCCTTTTGTAATTTTTTAATGGATTCAATGGCCTCTCTGCGTATATTCCTTACTGCTACCTTGGCATGTTCACCTTCATTGTTACAACGTTTTACCAGTTCCTTTCTTCTTTCTTCAGTAAGTGGAGGTAAAAATAAACGGATGACATTTCCATCGTTTTGTGGATTGATACCAATATTGGCCATGATGATGGCCCGCTCAATGGGTTGCAGCATATTTTTTTCCCAGGGCTGAACAGAAATGGTTCGGGCATCCAGCACCGAAATATTGGCGATCTGGTTCAGGGCGGTGGGGTTGCCATAATAATCGGCCATGATGCCATCCAGCATGGTAGGATTGGCTTTGCCGGCCCGGATCTTGATCAATTCCGCTTCCAGATGATTCATGGCCTTGGTCATAGAGGATTCTGTATCCAATTGTATTTTACTTAAATCTTCAGACATATAGTTGTGATTAGACTGTAAAGCTATAAAAAACTACCGTCATTACCGGTGGGCAAAACAGGAAATTATATAAAAGACGGATCTGTTTTTAATCTGATACGAATGATCAGTGATTATTCTACTTCAACAGTTTTGGGAGTAAGGCTAAGTATTTTGCGGGGTTTTGCAATTTCTGTATTCCTGATCGTTTTCTGTTCAGCAAGTTTTTGTTTGGGCCTGCTGAAATAAATGGCTCCAATAAAAACAAATGCGGTTAGTACCAGGATGCCGATCAAACTGGTTGTGCCCATATCGCGCAGCGAATAAGCAAGCAGGATAAAACCAATATTGGCAGAAACACAGGTGAGGGTAACCATCCGATGGCTTAAGCCAAGGTCGAGTAAAAAATGGTGGATATGAGTACGGTCGGGACTGAAAGGCGAACGCCTGCTCAGTATACGCAATCCGAATACACGTAAGGTGTCGAATAGCGGAATCATTAATATGGCTACACCTATTGCAGGCGCTGATGTAACTGGAAAATTAGATACCGGGTTACTGGCTACCGTGATGAATTTGATCACGAGGATCGAGTTCACCATGCCCAACAGTAAGGAGCCCGTGTCTCCCATGAATATTTTTGCAGGCGAATAGTTATAAATCAGGAAGGCTGTTGTTGCACCGGTAAGGGCAAAGGCCATCACCGAAAAAGGTAGGGTGGCTGGTCCGGCAAAAAAGAAGTAAACCCCGAAAACCAAGGTGGTCATAATGCCCAAACTGCCCGCCAATCCATCCACTCCATCGATCAGGTTAAAAGAATTGGTGATCACGATTACTGTGAAAAGCGTTAAAATAACACTGGTGGTATATGGGATCTCGTGAAAGCCGAGGAAACCACACATATTCGTGAGTCTCACATCCCCAAATTTGATGATGATACCTGCAGCGATCAACTGGCCGATGAATTTTTTGCTGGCCGAAAGGATCAGGATATCATCTTTAATACCCAGGAAAAATATAACAGTTACGGCTGCCGCAAAATACTGAAGTTCTGAAGCCATATTCTTGGGAACGCCTAATAATAAAGCAATGATAAAGCCGGCGAAAATACCCAAGCCACCCAGGGTTGGAATCACACCCTTATGTACTTTCCGGTCGTCGGGCTCATCGAATAATTTCTTGTCCTTGGCCACCTGAATGATAACAGGAATTGCGAAAAAGGTGATCATGAAAGCCAATACCGCACTTAACACAATATATTGGGGATTATCCATGCTGGTGGTTTAAAGCTTTATCTCTCTAATGCAAAAGTATATAATATGTTTCAGGTTTAATCCTAAAGCATACGGTTATTAGACCTAAGTTTTTGAAAAAGAGTTGCCTGTAAAAAATATTGTTGTCTAATCAATTGTTCAAAAACATATTTTCCAAGTGTAATTAACGAATTATTTATAAACTTATTATCAACTTTTAGTTATATGACCGCTATTTTACTTTGCCTCTAAGCCTATTTGAAGTAGGTTTGCATCTACGAATGCAAACTGTAATTATTTTCATCAAGTTACAGAAAATATTAATATAACCTCATCAATTCCAAAGCAAATTTATATATGGCTAACCTGAAAGATATTGCTACACAGCTTCGCAGAGATATTGTTCGTATGGTTCATGCTGTTCAAAGCGGACACCCCGGTGGCTCATTGGGCTGTGCTGATTATATGACCGCACTCTATTTTGATGTGATGAAACACAATCCAAATTTTTCCATGGATGGCAAGGAAGAGGACCTGTTCTTTTTAAGCAATGGACATATTTCACCGTTATTTTACAGTGCCCTGGCCCGCAGTGGTTATTTCCCGGTGGCCGAACTCGCTACTTTCAGAAAATTGAATACCCGCTTACAAGGTCACCCTACCACTCATGAACATCTGCCAGGAGTTAGGGTTGCCAGTGGTTCACTCGGGCAGGGTCTCAGCGTAGCCGTAGGAGCAGCACTGGCTAAGAAACTGAATCAGGATACTTGCATCGTATATGCCTTACTGGGAGATGGCGAACTGGATGAAGGCCAAAACTGGGAAGCCATCATGCTGGCTGCGCATAAAAAAGTAGACAACCTGATCGCAACGATTGACTGGAACGGACAACAGATCGACGGGCCTACCAAAGAGGTGATGGGACTCGATAGTTTAAGGGCAAAATTTGAAGCCTTTAACTGGCAGGTACTGGAAATGGAGGGGAATGATATGGATGCTGTAGTGGCCGGACTAAACCAGGCAAAATCGTTTATGGGTAAGGGTAAGCCGGTAGTGATCCTGATGAAGACCTCCATGGGTAAAGGCGTTGATTTTATGGAGGGTAGTCACGAATGGCATGGCATTGCACCCAATGATGAACAGTTGAAAAAAGCCCTGGACCAGTTGCCCGAAACCCTCGGTGATTATTAATTAAGGTAGAATAACTTACCGCAATTCAAAATACTGATTACCCGCTGTACGAGCCGGGAACCAGGCGGCAAGAAATGCAATACTGGCGGCCGTGGCTGCTACCAGTAAGAAATCGGTGGCCATGAATTTTACCGGAAAATAATCGATCAGGAAAGAACCTCCTTCTATTTTTATCAGTTTGAATTTGATCTGTATCAGGCAAATGATGACCGCCATAGTAATTCCCGCCAACGTGCCCAGCAATCCCAGCAATAACCCCTCACTTAAAAATATTTTCTGGATCAGGTGTTTGCCCGCACCCATACTCTGCAATACATTGATGTCTTTCCGTTTTTCCAACACCAACATGGTAAGTGCACTCACAATGGTACAGCTTACAATGATCAGGATCAGGGTAAGTACACCATAGATCACCCATTTTTCCATCCTCATGGTATTGTATAATGTAGCATTCTGTTCATACTTTGTTTTAACGGTATACCCTTTGCCCAACAAGGCGGCGATGGATCGTTGTGCCTGAATGATATCAGCTTTATCCTTCAGTTTTATTTCTACCGAACTATACTCATCGGCATCAAACTTCATCTGCTGTTTTACAAAGCCGATATTGGTGATGGCATAGGTTTCATCAAATTCCTGCTGGATACTGAAAACGCCACTGGCCTTCACATTGCCTTCACTGATCGATTCAAGGGGATCGGTACCGGTCAGGGTTTTTCGTGGTAGTATCACCGTTAGTTCACCTCCCGGTAAGGCTGGATCCACATTCACCCCTACGGCATTTTGTATGCCGGCCCCCACCACGATCATGGGCGAGTCGATATTGCCCGTCTTGAAATCGCCATATTTGGTACTGGCTGCTACGCCACTTACTTTCGAATACTGATCATCAACACCTTTGAGGTAGATCACTGTTTGTGCATCGTGGTTTTTAAGCAATGCCTTCTCTTCGGCTATCAATGAAAAATTTTCAACTGCCGGATCCTGTTTCAAGTTGGCAATCTGATTTGCAGTTAGCACAAAGGTTTTGCCACTGGCAGGAACAATTTTACAGTCTGTATAAAAAGAAGAATAGAGTGATTTCACCAGGTCTTCAAATCCATTGAATACACTCAACACCAACACCTGACAGCAGGTTGCAAATGCGATCACGCTGATGGTTACCCATGCAATGATATTGATGGCATTGGTGGTTTTTTTTGCTTTAAAATATCTCCAGGCAAAAGTGAAATACATGGGCTAAGGGTTCCGCAACCAGGGACCTTGGTCTATTGTGGGTTGTCTTTTTTGATCTCCTTGAACAATTGCTCGATCTTTTCTACATAATCAAGTGAATCGTCGATATAAAAGGTCAGTAAAGGCATACTTCTGAGCTGATGCCGCACCCTGGCGGTAAGCTCTTTTTTGATCTCCCAGCTACGCTCTTCAATTTTTTTTAATGCGGCAAAACTATCGGCTACTTGGAAAAAACTCAGGTATATCCTGGCTTCATACAGGTCGGGCGTGATTTTAACCCCCGATATGGAGATCATTCCCCCATCCATCATGGAAATGCCCAACCGCTGGAAAATATCACTGAGTTCCTTATTGAGCATTCCTGCCACCTGTTTCTGTCTTTTGCCTTCTAACATGATGTTTAGCTTTAATCGCTGTAAAATTAGTTACTTTGCCGTTTCTATACAGATTTATTACAATGAAAAGATATTCCAGAGTTTTTAACTACCTGAAAGCGTATAAAACTTCCATTGCCAGGTATTTTTTAAACATCCTGCTTTCCATTATTTTTTCCATTGTTTCCATCGGGATGCTGCTCCCCTTTATGCAATTGATATTTAATGTGAACCAGGGAGGCATCCCCAAGCCCTCCACTAATCCTATGATGGTCTGGGTGAATGAACACCTGAATAGTATGCTGTATAGCGGCGATAAGCTGCACGATCTTGGGGTGGTATGTATCATGATCATCGTTTTCATCTTTCTCAAGAATATGTTCCTCTATTTATCATACCGTGCCATGGGGCCCATCAAGAACGGTATTGTAAATCGCTTTCGAATAGAATTATACAATAAGATCCTTCAGTTGCCGATCGGATATTTTACGGAAAAAAGAAAAGGCGACCTGATGAGCAGGATCACCAATGATGTGGGAGAAGTGGAAGGTTCGGTAGTAGGCACGCTGGAAGGATGGGTACGCGACCCGCTTGCCATCATCATCAACCTAGTTGTTCTGTTTATCATCAGTCCCAAGCTTACCTTATTTATTTTAATCTGTATTCCTTTTATGGGATTGGTGATTGGTCGATTAAGCCGTTCACTGAAAAAACAATCGGGTGTGGTGGCACAGAAGAACGGTGATAGTATTTCCATTATTGAAGAAACCCTGGGCGGATTGCGGGTGATCAAGGCATTTAATATTGAAGGCTTACTGCGCAATAAATTTTTAGGCATCAACAGTTCTTTGCTGCAGGCAAAAAACAGTATCGGCTTTCGGCGCGATCTGGCCTCACCCATGAGCGAGATGATGGGCGTTACCATATTTGCCGTGATCCTTTGGTTTGGCGGTCAGCTGGTGTTGAAACAGGAACTGGGATTAACCGGTGCATTGTTTCTTACTTATATGGGACTGTTCTACAATATCATTGATCCGGCTAAATCCATCTCTACTGCATTCAGCAATATGCAAAAGGGAGCTGCGGCTATTAGTAGGATAGAAGAAATATTGAATGCTCCGGTGATGGTGGATGATAATCCGAATGGTAAAAAAATTGAATCCTTTAATTCCTGCATTGAGTTTAAAAATGTAGGATTCATGTATGATGACGCGGTGATCCTGAAAAATATAAACCTGAAAGTAGAAAAAGGAAAAACCCTTGCACTGGTAGGAAGCAGTGGCGCAGGAAAATCAACCCTGGCCGATCTGGTGCCCAGATTCCACGATGCCAGCAGTGGCGAGATACTGGTAGATGGTATCAATATCAGAGATTATTCGCTGCATTCTTTGCGCGGGTTGATGAGCATTGTAACACAGGAACCCATCTTATTCAATGACAGCATTGCCCATAATATCGCACTGGGAATGGATAATGCAAGTCACGACGAAATAGAACAGGCCGCCAAAGTAGCCAATGCCCATCAGTTCATCATGCATAAAGAAGCCGGATACGAAACCAATATCGGCGACAGGGGCAGCAAATTAAGTGGTGGCGAAAGACAAAGGGTTACCATTGCCCGGGCCGTGTTGAAAAACCCGCCCATACTCATTCTGGATGAAGCCACTTCTTCACTGGATACTGAAAGCGAGCGACTGGTTCAGGATGCCATCAATAATTTAATGAGCAAGCGTACATCTATTGTCATAGCACACCGACTCTCTACCATCCGCCACGCCGATGAGATCATCGTATTGCAAAAAGGTGAGATCGTGGAAAGAGGAACACACGACTCATTGATCAACCAAAATGGTTTTTATAAACGATTGGTGGAAATGCAGGAGGTGAAATAATACATTGCAATTTCTTTAAAATTTTCAGTGCACTATCAGGCATAAAAAAAGGAATAAGTTTTTGCTTATTCCTTTATGATCATTTATATGGTCTTTATTATTTGGCGCCCATCTTAGCTTCAATGCTAAGGGTAGCGTGTGGTACGGCACGTAAACGGGCTTTATCGATCAGCCTTCCGGTTACCCTGCAAATACCATAAGTTTTATTTTCGATGCGCATGATCGCTTTCTCAAGATGATCAATGAAGGTGATCTGGCGACTGGCCATCTGGCTCAGCTGTTCACGTTCCATGCTCATGCTGCCATCTTCCATGGTCATATAGCGGGCATCATCATTATCGCCACCCATTTCATCCTTGCGGGTGATGAGTCCTTGCAAATAAGCCAATTCTTTTTTTGCAGATTCCAGTTTCCTGTTGATCAGGTCTCTGAATTCGGCGAGGTCAGTATCACTATAACGAACGATTGGTGCACCCAGATCATGTGCCGGCTGATCAAGCACCGATTTGGTGAATTCGGGTTGGTATTTGCGCGATGTTTTAGTGTGGATCTTAGGCAATACAACCGGTTTAGGGGCTGCAACTTTAATATCTTTTGCCTTTACCAATCCAACAGCTTTTAAAGGTTCCGCTTTTTTTACAGGTACTGCTTTCGCCACAGGTTTCTTTACTTCAATCTTTTTTGTCATAGGTTGTTGTGCTGGTTTTTTAACCACCACGGCTTTTTTCGGGGCCGGTTTAGCTACCGGTTTAACCGGTTTTGCAGCTTTCGGGGCCGTTTTTTTTACTTGAATAATTTTTTTCGGAGCAGGTTTGGCCACTTTCTTAGGAGCTGGCTTTGCCACAGGTTTTTTTGCTACTGGCTTCTTTGCAACAGGAGCGGCATGCTTTTTAGGTGCCGGTTTCGCTGCTTTTTTAGGAGCTGCTTTTTTAACAGGTTTCACAGCCTTGCCCTTAGGGCTGGCTGGCTTTTTAGCCGTTTTGCCCGACTTAGCCGGGGCATGTTTCTTTGTAGCCATACTATTCTCCTTTTTTTAGTACGTTCACTTGTAATATGGCATCATTCACTTCTATCTCAATTCCGTTGGTTACAGCGGGTAAAAAAGCAAGCGAATCTGCCAGAATTTCGGCGCAAATATACTCTTTATATTGAATTAGCGCAGATTGTATGATTTCATTTTCGGATACGGTAACCAGGATGCGGTCCGACAGATTAAATCCGCTGTCTTTCCTTATGTTCTGGATCCGGTTCACGAACTCCCTTGCATAACCTTCTTTTTTCAGGTCTTCGGTGAGGGTAATGTCTAAAGCCACGGTAAGTGGTCCTTTTACCGCTACTTCATAACCGGGGATCTCATCGGTAGTAACTTCCAGATCCTCTGCAGAGATATATACAGGCTCTTCTCCGGCTGCTTCAAACCCGGGGTTAAGCAGGTAATCGCTTTCCTGAACCTGATCAATAGTAGCATTGCTGAAACCTGCAATTTGCTCAGCCGCCCATTTCATCCTGCTTCCAAGTTTCTTGCCCAGGGTTTTAAAATTGGCCTTTGCTTTCTTCTTAATGAAATCGTTTTCGGCGCCCAATACATCCACTTCCTTGATATTGGTTTCGGCTTTGATGATATCTTCCACCTGCTTTATTCTGGTGGCCATACCGGCATCCAGTGCAGGAATAAATACTTTTTGCAGGGGCTGACGCACTTTCAGATTAACCTTTTTCCGCAGGGATAAGATCAATGATGAGGCATCCTGGGCCAACTGCATTCTTTTTTCCAGGTCGATGTCGATAGCGGTTTCGTCTGCTATCGGGAAATCGGTATGGTGTACCGAAATGGCTTCAAAACGATTTGATATCGAATTCAGATTATTAAATAACCAGTCGGCAAAAAATGGCGAGATAGGTGCCATCAAACGACAAAGGGTTTCCACGCATTCATACAGAGTCTGATACGCACAGATCTTATCGTGTTCATATTCTCCTTTCCAGAAACGGCGGCGGCAAAGTCGTACATACCAGTTGCTCAGGTGCGCATCAACAAAATCTTCAATGGCCCTTCCTGCCTGGGTAGGTTCATATTCATCAAAATTGCGGGTAACCGCTTTGATCAAACTGTTCAATGAAGAAAGGATCCACTGGTCTATTTCAGGCCTGTCTTGTAACGGAATATATTTTTCTTTGAAAGAAAACGAATCCACATTGGCATAGAGCGCAAAGAACTGATAAGTATTATACAGTGTTCCAAAGAATTTTCGTTGCACTTCCTTGATGCCTTCTGCATCAAATTTCAGGTTATCCCAGGGAGATGCGTTCGTGATCAGGTACCAGCGGGTGGCATCTGCTCCATATTTTTCAATGGTTTCAAAAGGGTTCACCACATTACCCAGCCGCTTGCTCATTTTGTTACCGTCCTTATCCAATACCAGTCCATTGCTCACTACAGTTTTGTAAGCCACCGAGTCGAACAACAGTACACCGAGTGCATGCAGGGTATAGAACCAACCACGGGTTTGGTCTACGCCTTCCGCTATAAAATCTGCGGGAAAGCTTTTTTTAAAGGTCTCTTTATTTTCAAAAGGGAAATGCCATTGTGCATAAGGCATGGCGCCACTGTCGAACCAAACATCGATAAGATCGGCAACCCTTTTCATGGGTTTGCCCGAATCACTCACCAGCACGATATCATCTACATAAGGTTTGTGCAGATCGAGTATGCCTTCATGTAAGTAATGCTTGTTGGTTTCTCCTCCCAATTGTTCTGCAGCTTTTTTAATTTCTTCATTCAGCGAAGCGATGGAGCCGATGCATTTTTCTTCTTCTCCGTCCTCTGTTTTCCAGATCGGCAGTGGGGTTCCCCAATAGCGGCTGCGACTCAGGTTCCAGTCTACCATATTTTCCAACCAGTTACCAAATCTACCAGTACCAGTAGCCGCTGGCTTCCAGTTAATGGTCTTATTCAATTCTACCATGCGGTCTTTGGCAGCCGTTGTTCTGATGAACCAGGCGTCGAGCGGATAATAGATGATGGGTTTGTCTGTTCTCCAGCAATGCGGATAATTGTGTTCGTATTTTTCTACTTTAAATGCACGGTTCTCTTTTTTAAGTTTTACCGCGATATCGATATTCACATCCACATATCCTTTCTCATCTTTATAATCTTTTACATAACGGCCACTGAATTCACCCACACCGTCAACAAATTTTCCTTGTTTGTCAACCAGCGTAAGTATGCCCAGATTGTTTTTTTGTCCAACCCTGAAATCATCCGCACCAAATGCCGGTGCCGTATGTACAATTCCGGTACCATCTTCGGTGGTTACAAAGTCTCCGCTGATCACGCGGAAGGGGTTAGCGCCCGGAGTGATCTCTCTGATCATTTCCAGGGTATTGGCTTCAACAGGCAAAAGCTGGTCGTAAACCATCCCCTCCAGTTCTTTTCCTTTGAATTCGGCAATGATCGTCCAGGGGATCAGTTTATCGGCTTCTTTATAATCGTCAAAAGAGAGATCCAATGCCTCGGCCTTAAAGTATTTACCGGTAAGGGCTTTGGCCAATACTACCGCTACGGGAAGATAGGTGTAGGGGTTAAATGTTTTCACCAGCACATAATCGATCTGGGGTCCAACGGTTAAACCCAGGTTGGAGGGGAGTGTCCATGGGGTGGTGGTCCAGGCCATGAAAAATGCTTCCATTCCGCCTTTTGAATTAGCATCAACGGCCGCAAATATTTTTTCAGCTGCGGATGTTGATCCTGATTGCTGAGCCTCATTCCTGCTGATGCGGAACATGGCTACACAACTGGTGTCTTTCACATCTTTGTAAGTACCTGGCTGATTCAGTTCATGTGAGGATAGTCCGGTGCCTGCTGCAGGAGAGTAGGGCTGGATGCTCACGCTTTCGTAGAGCAGCCCTTTTTTATGCAGCTCGCTCAGGCACCACCAAAGCGTTTCAATATAATTATTTTCGAAGGTGATGTAGGGATTTTTGAGGTCGACCCAGTATCCCATCTTCATGGTAATATCATCCCATTGGTCTTTGAAGCGCATCACCACTTCGCGGCATTTTTTATTGTAGTCCTCTACCGAAATTTTTTTGCCAATATCTTCTTTGGTAATTCCCAGTTCTTTTTCCACGCCCAACTCTACCGGAAGTCCGTGGGTATCCCAGCCACCCTTGCGCTGCACCTGAAATCCCTGCATGGTCTTGTACCTGCAAACCAGATCCTTAAGGGTTCTTGAGATCACATGATGGATACCGGGCATGCCGTTGGCACTGGGCGGACCTTCATAAAACACAAAGGGTTGCCGGCCATCCCGGCCTTCAATGCTTTTTATAAAAGCTCCATTCTTTTCCCATTGGGCAAGGATCTCTTCTCCAATGCCTGGTAAATTCAATTGACCGTATTCTTTGTAGTTGGCACTCATATCAATTCTTGTAAGGACTGAAAATTTTCCTGTTATCCAAACCCAAAGGGCTTTTCAACAAGTGTGCAAAGGTAATAAAATAGCCATTCTTGGAGGCATTTAATATGTTTCGCCACGGCTGTCGCCGGATTGATTATTGAATTCCTTCCTTCGTTTTATTCATCCTGGAGCGGGGGTTTTGGACAGGGAAATTCGTAAAAAGGGCAGCATATCTACGATACAGACTTCTGCATTACGGTAATTTCATTCAAAAAAAATCGGGTGAAACCACTCTAGCACAAATTTTTTTTTTGGATTAATTTCAATTTTCAATTCTTTGGCACAGTATTGGGATTATGTAGGAGGTAACAGCTATAAAAAAAATATACCATATATCGTTAAATATGATGAAGATTTTGCTGGTTTAGGGTTTTATTAGGGTAAGAGACGGGATTATTCTTATTCCCGTCTCATTTTTTTAATTAGGTTTTACAACAACTGAGTCCTGCTTTTAAATTTTTTATTCCTATCTGATTTTATTCCTTTGTGTTTTGTTTTGGCATAAAAAAACCGTCTAGCCCAAGGCTAGACGGTTTTTTTTATAATGCTAATTTTTAGAAGCTCAGTGATCCATTTGCCTGATAGGTATATCGGAAACGGTATATCAGTCGGCTGGGTGTAGGACCTACAAATGCTTCATAATCCACGGCCAATAATTCCATTTTTACATAAAAATTATCTGCGGTGCGGAAGAAGAAGGTTTGTCCTGCTTTAGGAACAAATGCATGGGTGGCTACATTATAATCATACCAGCTTCCGTCTTTGATGCCTTTTTGAGTTGAAGCGGTATCATAAGCATAGCCTGTTGCGGGTGCAGTGGTCGCCGCACTATAGATCGTGTTTTGCAATATAGCGCCAGCATTTCCGGGTCCGTAGGTATGGCTGTTGAGAATGAATGTAGTGAAACGCAGACCGAAATCCCATTTGGTACTAGCACTATCACTGTTGGCTACCAACGCATCATTTTTGAAGCTGAAAAAAGTATAAGGAGCCACGGGGCTGAAATTTACTTTAATAGAATCGGTTTTCTGGATGATGGTTACCACCGGTGTAGGATCAGATTTTGTACAGGCGCTAAAAAATAGCATGGCACCGGTTGCGATGCAGATGCTGCTAAGGATTGCTTTTTTCATGATTTTTTGTTTTTAGTTTTTTTAGATCAATAGTTAAGTTTATAAAATAGGTTCTGCCACTCAGGTTGGGCAACTTTACTTTATCGAGGTGATTCAGGATGTTCTCGCTTCCGGTTTGGATGCCGATCCCATTTCTGAAATTGATACCGGCGCTGGCATTCAGCAGTACGAATCCATCGGCGTATTCGCGGTTGTCGTCTAAAATATTATCTCCATTGATATCGCTGTATCCAAATCGGCCACGGTATACGGCCCGGATGCTGCTGTTGAACCAATGCTGTTTGTTGCTGTACGACAATTGCAGGTTGGCGGTATGTTTACTTCTGTTGAAGAGTCCGCCATAATCTTTGCGCGTAACATAACTGCTTTGGAAAGTAACGGGGTCTCTTTTTACGATCTTACCAGACTTCAGGTTTTCCATTACGTCCTTATCTTTTGCATCCAGGTATTGGTATCCGGCGTGTACGGTAAACTGTTGGGCAAATTTTTGTGTGATGCTGAAATCCAATCCTTGCGTGTATACCCTGTTCACATTTACATAGCTGTAAATAGCCTGGTTGTTGATCTTGGTAAAAGGAAGGTTATAGCGATCGATCAGGTTATTGATATCATTTCTGAATACACTGGAACTGATCTCGGTATTGTTTCCTACATGATACCTGAATCCGATATTGGTACCTACCGATTTTTCGGGCGATAGGGTATGGTCGATCAGGTAAGGAGCCAAGTTGATAGAAGGATCGATCTGCCCTTGCTGTTGTAATTTAATGAGTCCGTTATTGAGTTCATTTGCTCCCAGCAAGGTATATCCGATCAATGAATTGGAGAAGCTGAGGAATTGTTGTCTGAAATCGGGTGTTTTAAATCCGGTGCCAATAGAACCGATAAGCGTTAGGTCATGTGTTGGTTTCCAGGCCATGGCCAGTTTTGGATTGAACTGGGCTGTATATAAATTTTGTTTATCGAATCGGGCACCTAGTGTGATGTTCAGATTTTGTAAGGGCAGCCATTCTTTTTGAGCATATACATAATAGGCATTTAATTTTTTTTCTGAGGCGTATCTGCTGGAATTGATTGTTTCATTATTATACCCGATGCCCGCAATGAGTTGTTTGTTGGGTTTTGATCCGATCTCCACCTGTACCTCTGGTTTCAGCAATGACTGATGAAGGAAGGAGTGGTCGTACAAGCTGCCATCTTTTTGCATGAATACATCTGCATTGTCGGTATATCCGGTTGCATATAAACGGGCGATCAGATTGGTTTTTGCTGAGAAGCGATGTTGCAGCTGGTTCCTGAAACTCCAGTCTGTTTCTACGGTGCTTCCGTCAACGATTTCCGGAGTGGCACTGGTGTATACTAAATAATTATTGAATTGTTTTTGGGTGAAATATCTGGCCGATGTTTGCCATTGTGTACGGGCATTGATATCAAAAATAAATTTAGCGGCGAAGGAATAGTTGCGATAAGGATCGGCTGTGTTGCCATAGATGGTTTTATCCAGATCGTATCCGCTGCTGCTGTACCGGTTGGCAAAAAGCTGCAGGGCAGTCCTTTTTGTTTTAATGGTACTGTTGGCGGTAAATCCCCAGGTATTGTTGCTGGCCCGGTGTATCTGAATGCCTGCGGCTCCGGTTTTTGGTTTGTCGGTAATGATATTGATCACCCCGGCCAGCGCGTCTGAACCATAGAGGCTGGTGGCCGGACCTTTTACAATTTCAATTTGCTGAATATTTCCCACGGCAACCCTTCCCAGGTTCAGGATGCCGGCATTTCTTCCAGTTAAAGGTTCTCCATCGAGCAGGATCAGGGTATAGGCTGGATCGAGGCCTTGTAACTGGATACCAGATCCAAACGGGTTGGGATATCCGATCAGGGCTGTGCCCAGCGGATTATCTGCCAGAACAAGTCCGGTTTGTTGTTGTAGGATATCGATCAGTTTCTGTGAACCGGTTTGTTGGATGAATTTTTTGGAGATCACTTGAACGGGAACCGGTATATCGCCGATACTTTTTTCAGTACGGGTAGCAGTTACTACCACTTCTCTGATGGTAGTAGTATCGTTGAATCTTTTTTGTGCAACCGCATTCAATTGCGCAAGACTCAGCAAGACGGTAATGATGAAAAGGCGGTTATTTTTTTGCATGTGATGCTATTTACCATACAAAATTGAAGCCTGAGTTCAGCAGTTTTATCACAGAATTGTCATCAAATCAGGAAAGGGGTTTGTTTTACCATTTCATGACAACTCATTTTGGTAAATCATAAATGGCAATGATAACGGTCATGGTTAATTGAAAAAAAAGAGGAACGAAATTGATTTCGGACTGAGGAAATTAAAATTCAGGAAAATTACAAGGTGATAAAAAAGAAGGATCAATTTTTTCCGAACAAGAGGGCGCAAGGCTTGATGCCAGTATGTTTTTTGAAGGCAGTAGAGAAATGCGAAATAGAAGAGTACCCCAGCAGCATGGATACTTCGGTCACGCTGAGTCCTTTGTCGTACAACAGGTATTTGGCATGTTCCATCCTTTGACTTTGATAAAAGTCGAAGATGGTGGTACCGAATATTTCTTTGAATCCTTTTTTCAGGTAACATTCATTGATGGCCACTTTGCGGCTCAGCGCCTTGATGGTGATGGGCTCGCCAATATGATGGAGCAACACTTCACGGGCCTTGATGATCTTTTCACGGTCATTAACATTGCTGAGGAACTTGCAGGCAAATCCGGTTTCTTTTTCTTCCAGCATACAATCCATGCTGTATAGGAGCAGGATCTGGGTTTGGGCGTTGATGAAAATATTTTCCAGTGAATCGGTATAGTTGTGATTCAACAGGGCCTCAATAGCTGTGCGGGTTTTTGCGCAAAGGGGTAATTGTCTTGAAAAAGACTCGGGATGTGTGAAGGATAATACTTCGTCAGACAAACCGGTATGGCTATTGTTCTTGGTGAATTGCAACAGGTAGCCAGGTTTAAAACTGAAACTGAGCACATCAATACTTTCAATTTTTTCAACACAGCTGCCCGAGCTGTTGAATTTGCAGAAATTACATTCTATTTGTTTTTCCCGGCAATAAATATTGCCACTAACGCAGAATTTCAGTTCGAGGCGGTTCTCTTTAGGGGCATTTTTTTCAATATGATATATCATTAATCCGGTATCGTTAATACTCCATTGCGGTTGTTTGCGATAGCGTTTAATGCTATACTGAACCGATCCCGGCACTATGCGTTCGGCCTGGAGTAAAATATCCAGTTCTTCCTGCATCAGCGGTTGATTGCGTGCAACGGTTAATATGTCGGCTGTTTGATACATTGAAAAATTTCAATACAAAGATAGGCAGAAATTCAGGGATGGGGAGGCTAGCCATGTTAAAATTGATGTTTAACCGCTATTTTTTAAGGGCTTACGCAGTCATAAAATTGGTTTATTGAGGGGAGAGGCATCTGCGGCAAAAATAGGGGGCCAAATGCCCGTTTTTTGCCCTTAAAAACTGTGGAAATCTTTTCACCTGAAACAGGCAAATAAGCCGCATAAAAATTGGCTGAAACCCCTGATTTTCCGTACATTTGCCCGAATGTGAAATTTGAACTTTCTAACAAGATTTTGAACGAATTATGAGTACAGAAACAGCAGCAGTAACAACCCCCGCCAGCAACGGCTATGGCGCCGATAGCATCCAGGTTTTAGAAGGATTGGAAGCGGTTAGGAAAAGGCCCGCCATGTATATCGGAGATGTGGGGGTTAAGGGTTTGCACCACCTGGTATATGAAGTGGTTGACAACTCCATTGACGAGGCCTTGGCCGGTCATTGTAAGAACATCAGTGTAATCATCAATGAAGATAATTCCATTACGGTGGAAGATGATGGAAGGGGGATACCTACCGGATTACATACCAAAGAGAACCGGAGTGCACTGGAAGTGGTGATGACCGTGTTGCATGCGGGTGGAAAATTCGATAAGGATTCCTATAAAGTATCCGGTGGTTTGCATGGAGTGGGGGTGAGTTGTGTAAATGCCCTGAGCGAAAAACTGCATGTTCGGGTGAACCGCGATGGAAAATCTTTTGAACAGGAATATGAACGGGGTGCTCCCAAATATGCCGTAAGAGAAATCGGGATATCATCTGAACATGGTACCAAGGTACAGTTCTGGCCCGACCTCACCATTTTTACTTCCGGAATTTATAATCGTGAAATACTGGAAAGCCGTTTGCGTGAGCTGTCTTTTCTGAACAGAAAGATCACCATTCACATCACCGACCAACGTGAAAAGGATGAGGATGGAAATTTTTATGTCAAAACATTTTACAGCGAAGGCGGCATTGTGGAGTTTGTGGAAATGCTCGACAAGAATGCCAGCCGTCAGCCACTACTCCCTACCGTTATTTATTGCGACGGGCGCGATGAAGCCAGCAATGTAACCGTAGAAGTAGCGATGATCTACAATACCGGATACCAAGAACACCTGTTCAGTTATGTGAACAATATCAATACCATTGAAGGCGGTACCCATGTGGCAGGCTTCCGCCGTTCCATTACCCGTGTATTTAAAAGTTATGGCGAAAAAGAAGGCATGTTTGAAAAAGCCAAAGTGGAAATTGAGGGCGATGACTTCCGGGAAGGACTAAGCGCTATCATTTCTGTGAAAGTGCCCGAGCCTCAGTTTGAGGGTCAAACCAAAACAAAATTGGGGAACAGTGAAGTGATGGGCGTGGTAGACAGTACCCTCAGCCGTGTACTGGTGGCTTATCTGGAAGAGAATCCCAAAGATGCTAAGATCATCATTCAAAAAGTAATCTTGGCCGCACAGGCCCGTGCAGCTGCCCGTAAGGCCCGTGAAATGGTTCAGCGGAAAAGTGTATTGACCGGAGGCGGATTGCCCGGTAAACTGGCCGATTGCAGTGATAAAGATCCAAACCGTTGCGAACTGTACCTGGTGGAAGGAGACTCGGCCGGTGGTACGGCGAAGCAAGGGCGCGACAGAAGTTTTCAGGCCATCCTGCCATTGAGGGGAAAGATCCTCAATGTGGAAAAAGCTATGGAGCATAAGATCTACGACAATGAAGAGATCCGTAATATGTTCACCGCCCTGGGCGTTAAGATCGGAACTCCCGATGACCCTAAGGCGCTCGACCTGTCGAAGCTCCGCTATCATAAACTGATCATCATGACCGATGCCGATGTGGATGGAAGCCATATCGCTACCCTGATACTTACTTTTATTTTCAGGTATATGAAGGAAATGGTAGAACAGGGATATGTGTTTATTGCGCAACCTCCACTTTACCTGGTTAAAAAAGGCAAGGAGCAGGAATACGCTTGGAATGATGTGGAGCGTAAAGCGCTGGTGGCAAAATTCGGGCAAGGAAAAGACGATAGCGTAGGTATACAGCGATATAAAGGTTTGGGAGAAATGAATGCCGAGCAATTATGGGAAACCACTATGAACCCGGCTACCCGTACCTTGAAGCAGGTTACTATTGAAAGTGCAGCAGAAGCCGATAGGGTGTTTAGTATGCTGATGGGCGATGAAGTTCCCCCGCGCAGAGAGTTTATTGAATCTCATGCCAAGTACGCAAAGATCGACGTATAGTCTTGTATTTATCTTGTAATCAAATAAATATACAGATATTAAATTTATAATGTTTATATGGGTAGCTTAACGGCTGCCCATTTTTTTGCGGAACCCGATAATTTTAGTAGCTTGTATCCTGAAGTTTACTGCTTCAGCCCATATTTACTAACCATAAATTCAAGAAAATGTCAAAAATGTTAACAGCTTATTGCATGAAAACAAAAGAAAAAAATGTTCCCATGCAGGATGCGGTGATAACCAAAACTGCCCGCGGTGGCTATATGGCCCAGGGCAATGACGGAAAAGGCAATAAAATGACCACCATGCTTAGTGAGGCTACTGCCTTGGAAGCGGTTAAGAACGGGGTGGCAAAGAAAGCCTGGTAATTTATCCTGATCAAATTATTGAGGTCATCTGTTCATGCAGATGGCCTTTTTTTTATCTGGTCCCTAAAGGTCAAATAGCATTAATTTTATATTGATATTAGCATTGAAATGAAAAAAGCTGTTTTTTTATTGGGATTGATACTTGTTGGCCAGCAGCTTTGGGCGCAGTATACACTCAATGGCAGTGCTACCCAAGATGCCTGCAATGCCTATACGCTTACACCCGATGCTTATACCCGTAGTGGTTCGGTATGGAATAACAATAAGATCAATCTCAGCGTCTCCTTTGATTTTAATTTTGATATCAATTTAGGCAATCATGATTCCGATGGTGCCGATGGGCTCGTGTTTGTTTTGCAGCCGATCAGTACCAGTGTGGGTACCACCGGGGGCGGACTGGGATATGAAGGCATATTTCCTGCAGTAGGCGTAACCGTTGATACCTGGCAAAACAACGAAAACAATGATCCTGTGTACGATCATATTGCTATTCAGCTTAACGGAGATATTGGTCATTCCAGTACCAACAATATTGCCGGTCCGGTAACAGCCATCAGTGGCAACGACAATATAGAAGATGGCAACTGGCATTCCCTTCATATTATTTGGGATGTACCCTCAAAAACTTTAACGGTATTGGTTGATGGTGTGTTGCGTGTATCTGCCGTGAAAGATTTTGTAACAGATATATTCAGCGGAAACCCAATGGTATACTGGGGCTTTACCGGAAGTACCGGCGGGGCAAAAAACTGGCAACGCTTTAGAACAGCTTTGAATCCGTCCTTTCATTTTGGTCCTACACAAAAACGCTGTGTAAATGAACCCATCAGCTTTTTTGATTCCACCATTTCATTTACCAGCCTCGCTAAATTTTACTGGGATTTTGGCGATGGTAGCCCCATCGATTCCATCCATCTTAATCCGGTACATACTTATACAGTAGCTGGTGATTACACCGTTATTCAAAGAGTGATTGGTGCAGATGGATGCGAGGCAACCAATACGCAAACGGTAAGGATCGGCAGTAAACCCATTGCCTTATTTAATTATTCGGATAGTTGTGTATCCAATACCATCAGCTTCTCAGATATGTCAACTGCAACAGTAGGGCCTATCAATAATTGGTTCTGGGATCTTGGTAATGGAAATACATCCGTTAGCCAAAACACATCAATAACTTATCCAGCATCCGGAAATAAATTAATAAAGTTGGCAGTAAAATCAGTTGAGGGCTGCGAATCAGATACGCTCTTCAGGACCATCCATATTTTTTCGAAACCTGTGCTTGATTTTAATTTTTCCGATTCAGCATGCCTGGGTTCGGCTACTTCATTTACAGGGGTCGTTGTTTCCAGCGATGGACCCATAACCAACTGGTACTGGAGTATTGATGGAAATAATTATACCACACAAAATGTAAATTATTTATTCACGACGCCGGGCGCTCACTCGGTTACCTTATCGGCAACAAGCAATGGCAGCACTGGTTGTCTCGGCCTCATTCAAAAAAATGTGTTTGTGGTGGATAAGCCTAAAGCATATTTTACGGTTAATGCTATTTGTCAGGCTGCCACGGTTAGTTTAAAAGATTCTTCTTATACAACCGACGGGCTCGCCATCAGTCAGTGGTGGTGGGATCTTGGTAACGGCCAGTTCTCCACACAACAGAACCCGGTAACCACTTATACTACTGCTGGCCCGGTAATTATTCGGCACGCAGTGGCAAACTCACGGGGATGCCTATCCGATACTATCAGTCAAACAATCAATGTGCAAGCTAAGCCGGTGGCCAAATTCGGATATCTTAGTCAGCTATGCAGTGTTGATCCGGTGCAATTCAATGATTCTTCTTTTGTTTCGGGTGGTACTATTTCAAACTGGTACTGGCTCTATAATGGTGCAGTATTTAGCAATCTGCAAAATCCATTGCTTGCCTTTACGGTAGGAACCCACCAGGTTGGATTAATCGCCGAAAGTTTATCAGGATGTTTGTCGGATACCGTATTCAAGACCTTTTCCATCAATACCAAACCATTGATCAGCATGAGTTTTGCCAATGCCTGTAAAAATACACCCGTTAGTTTTTCTGCTGCAGAAATAACGAGTACCGGCATGGTGAACTGGAACTGGAGTTTTGGTGATGGCGCTTCAGGCACGGGCATCAGTACACAGCATGTCTATATCCAAAACGGCAGTTTCCCTGTTTCTTTACAGGCTACCTCAGCAGCGGGATGCAGTTCCAATCTGCTGATCAAAAATATTATCATCTATGGTACCAATGCTTACGCAGGCCAAGACACGATCGCGGCCGCCGGGCAACCGGTTCAGTTGCATGCTTCTGGGGGATTAAGTTATCTGTGGTCGCCTGGCGGATATTTGAATGATGCCGGAATTGCTAATCCTATTGCGATCTTATCAGCTACCCAAAGCTTTCGTTTAAAAGCGTTTACCCCTGAGGGTTGTGAGAGTTATGATACCGTGATCGTAAAGATTTATAAGGGCCCGGATATTTACTTGCCCAATGCCTTTACCCCCAATGACGACGGACTCAATGATCTGCTGAGGGGCATTCCCGTAGGATTACAACAATTCAACTGGCTGCGCATCTTCAACCGCTATGGTCAGGAAATATTTTCTACCACCGATTATCACAAGGGCTGGGATGGAAAATGGAAAGGACAAAAGCAGGATAACGGGGTATATGTAGTGATCGCATCGGGTATTGATTTCAGGGGAAACCCCATCAATAAGAAAGCAACGGTAATGCTTATACGCTAGTTGCCGGAAGGCTGTTCAGCATGGCCTGCATAAAAGATTCCAGTTCCTGCATATTCTTTATTTTCTCTACCACCAGGATGCCATTTTTACCCACCTGTTTCAATTTGCCTTTATTGGTTCCCGTTTGTAAGAATTTTAGGATACCATTGAATACCTCACTTTGAAAATAGGGTGATTCGGGGTTGCTCACGAAAAAGCATTTCAGGGTTTCATTTTTCAGGAACATTTTTTCAAAGCCAAGGGTCACGGCCATTTTCCTGCAGCGTACAGTACTGAACAGATCTTCCACTGCAGCGGGGATGGGTCCAAAGCGATCGGATAGCTCGGCATGAAAATCAAGCAGGTCTTTTTCGTTCTCACAATTATCCAGTCGGGAATACAGGCTGAGCCTTTCGGTGATGCTTTCCACATAACTATCCGGTATCAAAATTTCCAGGTCGGTATCGATGCTGCAGTCTTTTACAAAATCATCCTGTTGTTGTATCTCTTCAGCGAACAGCGCTTTGAATTCACTTCGTTTTAATTCGCGGATGGCTTCATCCAGGATCTTCTGGTACATTTCAAATCCGATCTCGGCAATAAATCCGCTTTGTTCTCCGCCCAGTAAATTACCGGCACCACGGATATCGAGATCGCGCATGGCGATCTGGAATCCACTGCCCAGGTCGCTGTATTGTTCCAGTGTTTGCAGGCGTTTCCGGCTATCGGCAGGCAGGGTGCTCATGGGCGGTGCCAGCAGATAACAGAATGCTTTTTTATTGCTGCGGCCAACGCGTCCGCGCAACTGGTGCAGATCGCTAAGTCCGAACTGATGTGCACTATTCACAATGATGGTATTCACATTGGGGATGTCTACCCCGCTTTCTACAATATTGGTACAAACCAGTACATCATATTTTTTATCCATGAAGTCGAGGATGGTATTTTCCAGTTCATCTCCTTCCATTTGGCCGTGCGCATAGGCGATACTGATATCCGGACAAAGCCCCTGGATCAGTCCTTTCATTTCGGCTAGTCCGTTCACCCGGTTGTGTATGAAGAACACTTGCCCGCCTCTTTCGGTCTCATAATAAATGATATCGCGGATGGCATCTTCATTAAACACCATCACTTCTGTTTGTATGGGTTGCCGGTTTGGTGGCGGGGTATTGATGATGCTGAGGTCGCGGGCGCCCATCAAACTGAACTGCAGGGTTCTGGGTATAGGCGTAGCCGTTAGTGTCAGTGAATCTACGGTGGCCCTGATCTGTTTTAGTTTTTCTTTGGCGGCCACCCCAAATTTCTGTTCTTCATCAATGATCATCACGCCCAGGTCTTTAAAGATCACATCTTTTCCCAGCAGGGCATGGGTACCAATGATGATGTCTATTTTTCCTTCGGCCAGTTTTTGCAGGGTTTCTTTTTTCTCTTTGCTTGATTTGAACCGGTTGATGAAATCTACGGTTACCGGAAAATCCTTCAATCGTTCTCCAAAAGTTTTGAAATGCTGATAAGCGAGGATGGTAGTAGGAACCAATACAGCAGCCTGTTTCCCTTCGCAACAAGTTTTGAAAGCGGCACGGATGGCGATCTCTGTTTTTCCAAAACCCACATCGCCGCATACCAGTCTGTCCATGGGAGAAGGTTTCTCCATATCTCTTTTCACATCTTCTGTAGCCTTAGCCTGGTCCGGTGTGTCTTCATAAATAAAACTCGCTTCCAGTTCAGTTTGCAGGTAGTTGTCTGAACTATGCGCAAATCCTAACTGGCTTTTGCGTTGTGCATATAATCGGATCAGGTCGGTAGCAATATCCTTAACCTGTTTCTTGGTCTTGTCTTTCAGGCGGTTCCATACATCGCTGCCCAGCTTATTCATTTTGGGTATGGTGCCCTCTTTCCCGCTATACTTGCTGATCTTGTGCAGTGAGGAAATATTCACATACAAAAGATCGCCGTCTTTGTATTGGATGCGCACCGCTTCCTGCAATCTGCCGTTGGCTTCAATTTTTTGTAAACCACTGTATACACCTACACCATGGTCGATATGCGTAACATAATCGCCGGGTTGTAATTCGCGCAGTGTTTTTAACGTAAGCGCTTTGTTCTTGCTGAAGGCTTGTTTCACCCGGTATTTATGGTACCGTTGAAATATCTGGTGGTCGGTATAGCAAACCAGTTTCAGGTCATCATCAATAAATCCTTCATGAATAGAAGTGGGGATGGGAACTATATTCAGATCGGCCTTCAGATCGGTGAAGATCACATGCAATCTTTCCAGCTGCTTGGGATTATCGGCGAACAGGAAGATATTGTATTGTTGTTGTTCGTATGACTTCAGATTTTTTATGAGCAGGTCGAATTGCCTGTTGAATGCGGGTTGTTCCTTGGTATGAAAATCGATTTCCAAGGCTTTACCGAAATAGGATTTATTGCCCAGGGCAATCACATGACGGTGCATCAATGTTGCTTCAATTCCGGCAACGGATATAAAATCTTTTTCTGTTACGATTGTTTTTTCGTTGAGTTGTTCTTCATCATGCATCCCATCTGCTGGGGAAGGTTGCATTTGTTTTTGCCAATCAAGGAATACTGCTAAGTCTTCTTCCTGTTCTGCGATCTTTTCTTTGATATAGGCCCAGTCTTCGGTCCAGATCACCGTGTTCTCCGGTAAAAAATCAAGCAGGGATACTTTGTCTCCGGTTTCGAATTGTGTTTCCACATTGGGAATGATATTGACCTGCAATAATTTTCTTTCGCTGAGCTGGGTTTCGGGGTCGAAGATGCGGATGCTGTCTACCTCATTGCTAAACAGTTCTACGCGATAGGGTTTTTCATTGCCAAAAGAATAAATATCGAGTATGCCTCCCCGTATAGCAAACTGACCGGGCTGGTAAACAAAGTCGGTGCGTTCAAATCCGTGATCGGTCAGTTTGCCTAGGATGGCCACTACATCTATCGTATCGCTTTGTTTGATCGAGATGATATTGGCAAACAGGGTGCCGGGGAGCACTACTTTTTCGAAGAGTGCATCGGCATACGTGACCAGTATTTTTTTATTGCCACCGCCGGCGACCTTGGTGAGGGCTTCTGTTCTCAGCATCACATGGCTGGCATTGAGCAGGCGGAAATTCTTTTTATTCTTGAAGGAAGACGGGAAATAGAACAGGTCGAGGGCACCGGTAATATTTTCGAGTGTATTGTGAAAATAGGCCGCTTCCTCGGCATCGCGCAATACGATCAGGTGGTTGAGGGAGCGGTTAGCGGGCTCATTGAAAACAGCCGAAACAATGAATGGGGCTGCACTTCCCTGTAATCCGGAAAGCTTAATTTTTTGGGGTAGGGGTGCAGTGATCTGCTCCGTTATGCGTTTACAACGGGGGTCATTCAGGTATTCGTTCAGCAACAATTCCAGGTTCATCCGTTTGGCAAAGATAAGGCATGCAGAAAGAAAGCCTACCAGTTGTTGAAGCCGGCAATAAGAAGGGCAGATAAACGTTATCGGTAAGAGGTTTCCGCTGAATTAAATTGTAAATTTGAAAACAGAAATCACCCGCCTGATCGGCAATTGAACACGATGAAAAAATGTTACCCTTTTTTCCTACTCATGGTTTTTTTCTTAATGAGCATGTCTGTGTTTGCTCAGCAGCCAGGGGCCGTTCATTTTTCAAAAGGAGAATTTTATGGGGGCAACAATATCAGCAATGACCAATTTACAGTAGCGGGTATACAGCAATCGAAATTTGCTCATCAGTATTATGTGCTGATAGAGTTTTCATTGCTTCCCAGTGTTGGTACCAGGGGAATTTTAAAGCAGTCTGGTGTTGAATTGGGCGCTTATCTGCCCGGCCAGGCATATCTCGCCACGATCAAGGAGGGGTTTGATTTTTCTACACTCAAGGCATTGGGTGTGCGATCAGTGAATGCAATACCGGCCTCGTATAAGATCGATCCCAATTTGTATTCATATAAAAGCGCGGTCTTGGCGAAAGAAGCCTCATTGATGGCTATTGGGTTTTTCCCGGGCATCAATAGCAGCGAGGTGGAAGGTTCATTAAAACTATTGGGTGCACAGATCGTTCCCTCCAAATTTCCATTTCGTGATTTTGTGTTGTTGCAATACAACCCTTCGTTGATCAATAATATTGCCAACCTGCCCTTCGTGAGTTATCTCCATTTACAATCATTCAATGATAAGCCGCTTAATTACAAGAGTACAGCCATGCATGGGATGTCGTCCTTATTTTCTGCTGCAGGAAGGAACCTGAGCGGGAAGAATATCACGGTTGGAGTGGGTGATAATGCAGAAATCTCTACGCATATAGATTTTACCGGAAGGCTGATCAACCGGGTGTATAGTGTGCCCAGTTTTCATGGAATTCATACCTCCGGAACAGTGGCCGGAGGTGGTATACTGGATACCCGGCATCATGGTATGGCACCCCGGGCCAATATCGTAAGCCAGTGGTTCAGTGATGTGATCAGTAATACTCCTTATTATGTGGCCGATTACAATATGATCGTCACCAATAATTCTTATACATCAGCCGATGATGGTTGTCCGGGTAATGGCGTGTATGATGTGTTGAGCAATTATGCCGATGTGCAGATGAGCAATTATCTTACGGTATTGCATGTTTTTTCTGCCGGTAATGACGGAGGATATACCTGTTCACCATTTCCTGCCTCTTATGGAACCGTAAAATCAGGATGGCAAACGGCCAAAGATGTGCTTACGGTAGGGGCCATGAATCAAACAGATTATAGCATTGCTAGTTTTAGCAGCAGGGGCCCGGTACAGGATGGAAGGCTTAAACCCGAGATCGTGGCCAGTGGGGTGAATGTATACTCTACCCGTCACTTAAATTTTTATGAATACAATAGTGGTACCAGCATGTCTGGCCCCATGGTGGCCGGTGCAACCGCTATTTTAAATGAACGATACCGGCAGTTGAATGGCAGTACACCAAGGGCTTCCTTATTGAAAGCCCTGATGTGTAATAATGCCGAAGACCTGGGCAATCCGGGTCCCGATTATACTTTTGGTTTCGGCATGCTCAATGCACGCAAAGCCGTAGAAGCGATGGAAGCCAATCAGTTCATCATCAGCAATACTACGCCTTCGGTAACTCCCATTAGTATCCCATCAGGGGTTCGTCGGTTGAAGGTGATGTTGTATTGGCCCGATCCGGCAGCCTTGCCCAATGCGGCCAGTACACTGGTGAATGACCTTGATCTAACGGTTACGGATGCACTAAGTAACACCTATCTGCCACTCGTGCTGGATCCATTGAATGTAACGGCTACGGCTACCAGCGGTGTAGATCACCGAAACAATATTGAACAGGCAGTGATCAATAATCCTGCCGCAGGAAATTATTCCCTGCAGGTGAATGCTTTTTCGGTTCCCCAGGGGCCGCAGGAATATATCCTCACCTATGCGCTGGAAATGAATGGGGTTACCGTAGAATATCCTTTTGGTGGCGAGAAATTAGTGCCCGGCGAATCTGAAGTGATCCGGTGGACAGCCTACGGCGATGAGTCCAATACCTTCACAGTAGAATATTCAACGGATAACGGTAGCAGCTGGACGCTGATCGCAAACAATGTGGCGGCCAGTGCCCGTTCATTAAGCTGGACAGTACCTGCTACTTTAACCAATACAGCAAAGATCAGGGTAAGCAGGAATGCTTCTGCGTACACCGATCAGAGTGATTATCCATTTACTATTTTGGGGATGCCTGTTGTTACGGCCACTGTGCCTTGTGAAGGATATGCGCAGCTCGACTGGCCGGCCATCACGGGTGCTGATGGTTATGATATCCTGCAATTGAAAGGCGATACGATGTCGGTGATTGGGAATACTGCAGGACTAACCTATCTCATCAGCGGACTGAACAGCAGTACCACTTATTGGTTTGGGGTGGCCGCAAAAAATAGCGGGATAAGCGGCCGCAGATCTCTATCTGTGTCGGCCATACCGGCTACGGGTACTTGCAGTTTAGCTGCCTTCAATAATAATTTTAAAGCCGCTTCTATTGATGCTCCGGTATCGGGCAGGCAATTTACTTCGCTGGTGCTAACCGCCACCGAACCCGTAAAGCTTAGCATAAAAAATCTCGACAATACGGCTTCCTCGGGCAGCTACGATCTATATTATCAGATCAATGCCGCTACGCCGGTGATGGAAAGCATTGCCACCGTGATCCCAGCATTGGGTAGTTTACAATATAGTTTTGTACAAACCGCAGACCTGTCGGCTCCCGGTACTTATGTTATAAGGGCCTGGGTAAAAAGACCCGGCGATGCCCAGCCATTGGATGATACCGTTTCCGTTACCGTAAAGCACCTGGCCAATCCTCCACTAACCCTTCCCGTTAGTGATGGATTTGAATCGATGCCGGCACAGGAATATATTAGTAATACCCTCGGACTGGAGGGCGATGACCGCATTGATTTTAAAACGAATTCGGCCAGGGGCAGGGCCCGCAGCTTTGTCAATACCGGCTTTGCCCTGCAGGGAAACCGGGCCATCACGCTCGACCAGTTTCCTTATGGAAGCTTGTCTACCGATAGTTTACTCATGACCTATAATATTGATGCCTATCATACCGGAAATCAACTGCGCTTCGATTTTAATTATAAGAATCACGGGCAAGCGAATAACCCCGATAATAAATGCTGGATCAGGGGAAAGGATACCGATCCATGGGTGCTTGCCTATGATCTGGTGGCCAATCAGGCAGGACTCGGAAGCTGGAAACACGCCAGCATCAATATCAATGATCTGCTGAATGCGGCGGCTCCTACCCAAACAGTAGGTACCAGCTTTCAGGTAAAATTTGGGGAACAGGGAAATACTTCGGCCAATGTTCCTTTCCCAGAACTTGATCAGGATGACGGATATACATTTGATGACCTGAAACTTGCGGAGGCAGTGAATGATGTGGCCATTACCGCTGTATTATCACCTGCAATAACCGGATGTGCCGGTAGCGGAACGCAAACCATCTCTTTGCAAATAAAAAATTACAGCGCCGTAAGTTTTACCAATGTGCCGGTACATTATAGCGTCAATGGCGGCACAGCCGTAGATGAACTCATTCCAACCATCGGCGCCAATGCTACAGTGGTGTATAATTTTGCCAGCACGGCAACACTTTCTAATAATGCAGATTACAGTTTTAATTTCTGGCTGGCTGCACCTGGCGATACTTACCAGAGCAACGATAGCGTCATACAATATAATTTTCATACCAGTCCCCTCATCAGCAGTTACCCCTACCTGGAAGGGTTTGAGGGCAATGACGGTAGCTGGTACACGAAGGGTAGTAACAGCAGCTGGCAATGGGGATCACCTACTAAAACACTGATCAATAAAGCAGCCAATGGAACCAAGGCCTGGGTGACCAACCTAACGGGTAATTATAATAACAATGAATTATCGTATATCTATTCACCCTGTTTCAACCTGAGTGGATTGGTTCAACCGGTATTGTCGTTCAGCATGATCTTCCAGATTGAAGATGGTTGTCCCTGTGATTATACCTGGGTAGATTATTCAGATGATGGAGGCGTTACCTGGAACCGACTGGGTGCTATCGGTTCGGGTACCAACTGGTATAATGATCCAACCGGATTGGTGCAATGGCGCAATTCATTCAATACTTGGCATGTGGCCAGTACTGAAGTGCCCTCGCATAGCAGCAGTGTACGTTTCCGAATAGCCATGTCGAGTGATGCCGGATACAATACAGAAGGGGTGGGTATTGATGATATTCATGTGTTTGATAAGGCCCTGGTGTATACCGGCACACCATTGCTGAATACCACCCAAACATTGAATGGCAGCAGCTGGATCGATTTTAATTCGCCGGGCGGCGCAAGGATCGCTTCGGTAAACCCCAACGGACAAAATCTGGGCAGCACTACCGTTGACGTATACACGAATAGTGGGGCGGTGAGGTTTGCGAACCAGCAGTATTACCTCGACAGGAATATTGTGATCCATCCCACCAATGCCCCGGTAGCACCGGTATCAGTGAGATTTTATTTTACCGATACTGAGGCCAAGAACTTGATCGCCGCAACAGGTTGTGCCGGATGTTCAAAACCCGGCGATCCTTATGAGCTGGGGGTTACGCAGTATAGCGGTCCTGTGATAGAAGAGAACGGTACCCTCAGCGATAATCATACCGGTAACTATGGATTCATCACGGCAGCCAATACCGATATCATCCCTTATAACAATGGTTATTATGCCGCATACAGTGTCAATGGCTTCAGCGAATTCTGGCTGAACAATGGAGGCGTAGGCGGCATCTACCCCTTACCGTTACACCTGATCTCTTTTGATGCAGTGAAGCAACCAGCCCGGGTACTGTTGCAATGGCGCACCGATAATGAGACCGATATGAAGGGTTTTAATGTGGAAAGAAGTGCAGATGGTATACATTATTCAACCATCGGTTATTGCGTGGCCAGCAATGGTGCCGGCATCAATAATTATTCATATCCTGATATCAGTCCGAACGATGGCATTAATTATTACCGCTTAGCCATTCAGCAAAAAGATGGCACGCAACAATACTCTGTGGTAAGGCAGATCATTTTTTCATCATCTTCCTCCTCCATTAGTATTTATCCCAACCCGGTTTCGGAAGGCAAATTATTTGTGGTAACGGGATCAGACAGCCGGTCTGCAACCCTATATGATGCCACCGGCAGTCAGGTGAAATATTTTGTTTTGCAAGGCAGGAATAATGTACTTAATCTGCAAGGCTTATCAAAGGGCATCTATCAGTTAAAATTGCAGACCGATCAATCAGTTTCCACTAAAAAAATACTGTTGCAGTAATCGGCATTGCCTGTTCGATCCTATTCAATATAGCTTTGCTGCTGAAGGGCAGTTGAATTCTTTGTAACTTTCCGCAAAAATCAACATGGCCTTATTACCCTGGCTTACCGGAAAGATCATCCGTATTGAAGATGAAACAGCCCTTACCAAACGTTACTGGATATCGGTTCCCGAACTTGCATCTTTTGATTTCAAACCCGGCCAGTTTGTTACACTCGACCTTCCCATTGACGAAAAACCCAATAAACGATTACGCAGTTATTCCATTGCCTCGGCACCCGATGGCAGCAATGTGTTAGAACTGGTGATCGTGCGCGATAAGCAGGGCGTAGGCACCAAATATATTTTTGAAACCTTACAGATAGGGTCGGAAGTAAAATTCAGGGGTCCACAAGGTGTGTTTGCACTGAAAACTCCGTTGGATCTTCCTGTTTTCTTCATCTGTACCGGAACCGGTATTGCTCCTTTCAGAAGTATGTTGCAATTTATTCGCACAGAAAAGCTGGCGCATAAGGAGCTCTACCTCATCTTTGGCTGCCGAACAAGCGATAACCTTTTGTACAGGAAAGAAATGACCGAGTTAGAAGCCAGTATGCCCGGTTTCCATTATATTCCAACGCTTTCCCGTGAAGAATGGGAGGGGCATATCGGATATGTACATGAGGTCTATGAATCATTATGTGCCAATAAACAACCTGCAGTGTTCTATCTCTGTGGCTGGCGCGGCATGATCGACGAGGCTACTCAACGGATCGAGGCCATGGGCTATGAGAAAAAATTCATCCACACGGAAATATATGGCTGAAAAAAAATATTTCAGTCCATGGGCTATACAAAACAATGATAAATATCATCCTTCATAATGATAAATTCATAGGGTTGTGGCAGGATATCGATACTCATTTTTTCACTATCTTGTAGGCTCAAAACTTTAATAACGGCTAACTGAATTTTGCTATGGGTGCATCCTCCATGATTGTTCTGATCCTTGCGGCACTGGCCTTTTCTTCTATTGCCATACTGATAGCCAAAATTCTTACCAAAACCACTACCAATCCACAAAAAGGCCAACCTTACGAGTGCGGAATTCCCACCACCGGAAAAACCTGGATACAATTAAATGTGGGTTATTATTTATTTGCCCTGATATTTTTGATTTTTGATGTGGAGATCATTTTTCTTTACCCATGGGCTGTTGCCGCCAAACAAGTAGGATGGCTGGCATTTATTGAGATCGTTATTTTCTTCTTTATACTTTTTATGGGTTTCTTATATGCACATAAAAAAGGCGCACTAAAATGGATGTAAAACAAACCAACCTGCAAAAAAGCTTTCCCGGCCAGGTGCATGAAACACCGGGAGGCGGCATTGTGCTCAGCAAGCTGGATGATGTGATCAACTGGGCGCGCTCCAATTCTTTATGGCCACTTACTTTTGCCACCAGCTGCTGCGGCATTGAAATGATGTCGGTAGCGGCCGCCAAATACGACTTTTCAAGATTCGGATTCGAAGTGGCGCGTGCCTCACCAAGGCAGGCCGATGTGATCATCATTGCCGGAACCATTGTAAATAAAATGGGTCCTGTATTGAAAAGGCTTTATGATCAGATGGGCGATCCCAAATATGTTATTGCCATGGGTGCCTGTGCCATCAGTGGCGGACCCTTCTTTTATAATACGTATTCAGTGGTGAAAGGGGCCGACCATGTTATTCCGGTAGATGTATATGTAGCGGGTTGTCCGCCCCGGCCGGAAGCCTTACTGCATGCACTGATATCCTTGCAGGAGAAAATTAAAATGGGATTAACCAGAGAACAGATCAAATCGGGTATATAATAATATATGGGCAACGAAGATTTAAAAATATTGATCACCGAACTGCTTCCCGCAGCCACCTATGATGAAAGCGGGGAATGGCTCAATATAGTAGTGGAACCAGCCAGTTGGCCGGCTTTTGCTGCTCAGCTACGCAATCATGAGTCGCTGCAGTTTGATTATCTTTTTTGCCTTACCTGTATCGACTGGAAAACCAACCTCAGTATGGTATACCACCTGAGTTCTACCCGTTACCGGCACAATATCGTAGTGAAATCTACTTTGAGTGCCGATCAACCCCAGATCAATACAGTATGCGATATCTGGAAAACGGCCGAATTGCTTGAACGCGAAGTATATGAAATGTTCGGCGTGAATTTTTTGAATCACCCCGATCTGCGATTACTCATCCTGCCTGATGGCTGGGAAGGGAAAAATCCGATGAGAAAGAATTATGAGGACCCGATCAATATGATAAAATTGTAAAACCGAACGGCCATGTAAATCATGGTCTGTTCATCGATCTGAATTATGTTTGAAGAGATAGGCACAACATCCAACGGCGATCTGCAAATTAATGTAGGACCTCAGCATCCTGCCACACATGGTGTATTGCACCTGGTGCTCACGTTGAATGGAGAAACCATTAAAAAAGTAGAGCCGCATCTCGGATACATACATCGCTCCATTGAAAAAATGTGTGAGAGCCTTAGCTATCGGCAGTTCATTTATGTTACCAGCCGGATGGATTATTTATCGGCCCACATGAATAACCATGCCTGCGCACTCTGCGTAGAAAAAGGCATGCAGATCGAAGTACCTGAAAGAGCACAGGTGATTCGTGTCATCATGGATGAGCTTACCCGTATTGCTTCTCACGAATTATGGTGGGGCGCCATGGCCATGGATATTGGTGCATTTACTCCTTTCTTTCATTCCTTCCGGGAAAGAGAAAAGATCAATGAGATCATGGAAGAAACCTGCGGAGCCAGATTGACCATGAATTATTATGTACCTGGCGGATTGATGGCCGACCTGCATCCCGACTTCCAAAAAAAGGTGAAGGAGTTTATTATACAGTTCAAACAAAGGATAGATGAATATGATCAGCTGGTTACCGGCAATATCATTTTTCAGAACAGGATGAAAGGCGTGGGCATCTTATCCAAAGAAGATGCAGTTTCTTATGGTTGCACCGGACCAACGGCAAGGGGTAGTGGCTTAAGCAGCGATATCCGGAAATTATATCCTTATGCGGTGTATGGTAAAGTGGAATTTGAGGAGATACTGGAAACCGGTTGCGATTCCTTTGCACGTTATATGGTGCGGATCAGAGAAATGAAACAATCCATCCGGATCATTGAACAATTGATCGATCAGATCCCCGAAGGAGATTTTCAGGCCAAAACAAAGGCCGTATTGAAATTGCCCAAAGGTGAATTTTATACACGTGTAGAAACTGCCCGAGGAGAACTGGGGGTATACATTGTAAGTGAAGGTGCCACCACACCTTATCGAATTAAATTCCGTTCACCCGGCTTCTCCAATCTTTCTGCATTGGATAGCATGGCCAGGGGAAGTAAACTCGGTGATCTGGTGGCGATGATGGGAACACTGGACTTGGTAATACCGGATATTGACCGATAATAAATTAACCGCAACAGCGAAAACTGCTGCTGAATAAATACTATGTGGAGTTTAACTGACATAACAGGTCGCTTAGATCAATGGCTGAATCAAACCTTCAGCAGTACCTGGGTACTGGTGATTGAAATGCTGATCGCAGGAGTAGCGGTGATCGGATTATTTGCCGCACTCGGTTTGGTATTGGTGTTGATGGAAAGAAGGGTAGCTGCCTGGATTCAGATTCGTCTTGGACCCAATCGTGTTGGTCCGTTTGGATTGCTTCAATCCCTGGCCGACACCTTAAAATTATTGGTGAAAGAAGGGATGACACCCAGCGGTGCCGATAAATTCCTGTTCAACTTTGCACCTTATATCGCCATGATGGTAGCCATGCTGCTGATGGCACCAATTGCTTTTGCAAAAAATTTCCAGTTGTGGGACCTCAACATCGGGGTACTTTATATTTCAGCCATATCCTCGATCATGGTCATCAGCATCCTGATGGCAGGATGGGCCAGTAATAATAAATATTCCCTGATGGGGGCCATGCGCAGCGGCGCTCAGATCGTGAGCTATGAATTGTCTGCCGGATTATCGGTGCTCACCATCGTAGTTTTTTCAGGAAGTCTGAATGTTACGGATATCATCAATTCACAAGCTGACGGATGGTGGATCTTTAAAGGACATCTTCCTGCATGGATCTCTTTCGTGATCTTTATCATTGCCGTTACTGCCGAAACAAACCGTGCACCTTTCGATCTGGCCGAGGCCGAGTCGGAACTTACCGCAGGGTTTCACACCGAATATTCGGGGATGAAATTCGCGCTGTTCTTCCTGGCCGAGTATATTAATGTATTTATCGTGTGTGCACTGGGTGCCATCTTATTCTTAGGCGGATGGATGCCGTTCCATATCGGCCATTGGGAAGCATTTAATCATGTAATGGATTATGTGCCCTCCAGTATCTGGTTCTTTGGTAAAACTTTTTTCCTGATCTTTCTGATCATGTGGTTCAGGTGGACATTTCCCCGCTTGCGCATCGACCAGTTACTTAATCTGGAATGGAAATATTTATTACCCATCAGTATGTTCAACATATTGCTGGCAACAGCCATTGCTATTCTGGGCTGGCATTTTTAAAACTGAACAATGTTTTTGATAAAATATATAAAAGAAGTTTTTGGAGCCATCAGGTCACTCCTCGTGGGCATGCGCCTTACGGGTTATTATTTTACGCATCATAAGGAGATCATTACCGAACAGTATCCCGATAATCGCGATACCCTGAAACTGGCCGACCGGTTCAAAGGAGAAGTGGTAATGCCCCATGATGAAAAAAATGAACACCGCTGTACCGGATGTACCGCTTGTGAACTGGCTTGTCCGAATGGTACTATTAAAGTAGTGACCAAATTCGATATTACCCCTGAAGGAAAAAAGAAGAAAGCCATTGACAAACTGGTGTATCATCTCGAACTTTGTACCATGTGCAATCTATGTATCGTGGCCTGCCCTTCAGATGCTATCGTAATGGCACCCACATTTGAACACAGTGTATTCGACAGGAGTGCACTCACAAAAATTTTAAATAAACCGGATTCTAAAATCATGGAAGGAGTAGAATAATGGACGGATCAACCATCATATTTTATTTATTGGCCGCACTCATACTGGGTAGCGGTATCGGAGCAGTGAGCAGCCGGCAGATATTCCGCGCCGCCATCTACCTGTTGTTTTCACTGATCGGGATCGCCGGACTATTCTTCTGGTTGCAATACGAATTCATCGCGGCGGTGCAGATCGTGGTATATGTGGGCGGCATTGTGGTGATGATCATCTTCTCCATATTCCTGACCCAACAGGCCGGGGAAAAATTACCCGCTCAAAGAACCGACCGTAAACTATTTGCCGCACTGGCTGCATTTTGCGGATTGGCCATCACCCTGTTGCAGGTATTTCAATTTAAATTCATTGGCACCACAGCGGCTACCGTGCCGCCTACCGTGTCGAATATAGGAAACCAGATGCTGGGACTGGCTGAAAACGGTTACGCGTTACCGTTTGAAGTGGTGAGTATCTTATTATTGGCTGCCATGATCGGATGTATCGTGATCGCCCTGAAAAGTAAACCTCAATCAATATGATCATGCCAGGTTTATACCATATACTGTTCATCAGCGCTGCGCTTTTCTTCATTGGCGTATACGGATTCTTTACGCGGCGCAACCTGATCACCATGCTGATGAGCATCGAACTGATCCTCAATAGCGTGAACCTGAATTTTATTGCGTTCAATAAATATGTTTGGCCCAATAAGCTCGACGGACTTTTCTTTACCCTGTTTGTGATCGCCATTGCTGCAGCAGAAGCCGCAACAGCGATTGCCATCATCATCAATTTGTACAGGAGCCACCAGTCTATCGACGTGGAAAATGCTCAAGATCTGAAATATTAACAACCAATGCCTAACGCAACTTACATATTGCTGATCCCTTTACTGCCACTGGCAGGATTCCTGCTGCTGGGATTGTTCGGCAGGAAATATTTTAAAAACACTTCCGGTCTTATTGCAACCTGCCTTTTGTTAATATCAGCAGCCCTTGCGTTATATACGGCCTATGGATATTTCTTTGAATACGGAAAAGTAGACGGGATCTATAAACAATTGATTCCCCTGCAAATTCATTGGCTCGAATTCTCACCCGGAGTATCCATCAATATGGGTATCGTACTCGATCCTATTTCGGTGATGATGCTGGTGGTGGTCACCTTCGTTTCGCTGATGGTGCATATTTATAGTCTGGGTTACATGAAGGGCGACGAACGTTTTCCAACTTACTATGCCTTCTTAGGTTTGTTTACGTTTTCAATGCTGGGTCTGGTTGTTTCTTCCAATATTTTCCAGATCTATATTTTCTGGGAATTGGTGGGCGTTTCTTCCTTCCTGCTCATTGGTTATTATTATGATAAGCCCAGTGCGGTGGCCGCTTGTAAAAAAGCGTTTATCGTTACCCGTTTTGCTGATGTGGGCTTCCTGATCGGTATCCTCATCCTTTCATTTTATACTGGAACACTTGATTTCAATACCCTGATCCAAAAGCTTACCAACGCCGGATCACCCGAATTGCAACATGCCATGGCGGCTTCGTTCTTGGGTGTATCAGCACTTACCTGGGGATTGGTATTGGTATTTATCGGCGGTGCCGGCAAAAGTGCCATGTTCCCATTACATATTTGGTTACCCGATGCGATGGAAGGTCCAACGCCTGTTTCAGCCCTGATCCACGCGGCTACCATGGTAGTTGCCGGTGTATTCCTGGTGGCCAGATTATTTCCTGTATTTGCCATCTCGGCTCCGCAGGCGCTTAACCTGGTAGGATATGTAGGTGCTTTTTCAGCATTCATTGCTGCCATCATCGCCTGCACACAAACAGATATCAAACGCGTACTGGCTTTTTCTACCATGTCGCAGATCGGTTTTATGATGTTCGCCCTCGGCGTATCAGGAACTGGCGGCGAAAATGGTTTGGGTTATACCGCTTCCATGTTCCATCTCTTTACTCATGCTATGTTTAAAGCGTTGTTGTTCCTGGGTGCCGGTGCCGTGATCCATTTTATTCATAGCAATGATATGAAAGACATGGGCGGACTAAGAAAATATTTGCCCATTACCCATATAAGTTTTCTGATTGCTTGTCTGGCAATTGCCGGTGTTCCGCCATTTGCCGGTTTCTTCAGTAAAGAAGAAATTCTGTTGGCAGCCTATCGGCACAATATGGCCATCTATTATGTTGCACTGGTTACTTCAGGCCTCACTGCATTTTATATGTTCCGTCTTTATTTCAGTATTTTCTGGAATAAAGAAGCCAATATTCATGAACCACATCATGGAGAAGGCGGATTCGCTATGATGTTGCCCCTGGTACTGCTTGCTGTAGGAGCTGCCGGTGCTGGTTTTATTCCCTTCGGAAAATTTGTAAGTTCCGACGGTGCTGCATTGGAAAGCGAATTTCATCTGCAGTTCTCTATTGCACCGGTTGTATTAGGACTGATCGGAATATTCACTGCCATGTGGTTGTATAAAAAGCAAAATGACAAACCCGACAGGATCGCTGCGGCATTAAGCGGATTGTACAAAGCGGCGTATCATAAATTTTATATCGACGAGTTATACATATTTATAACCAAGAAAATAATTTTTAACTTGATCGGAAGACCAGCTGCCTGGTTCGATAAAAATGTGGTGGATGGAATGGTGAACCTGACTGGCAATACAACCACGGCTATTTCTGAAAGGATCAAAGGATTGCAGTCGGGCAAGGTACAGCAATATGCCATGTACTTTATGGCCGGTGTGATCGGAATAGCGGTACTGTTTATTTATATATGGAAATGATATATCAACCTGTAGAAATATTTTAATGAACCTGATTTTACTTTTACTGATTCCTTTAATTACCGCGGTGGCAGTGCTGCTTATGCGCAATGCCAACCAGGTACGCTGGACTGCCCTGGCAGGCGCTTCCATTCAGTTCGTGGCGGCATTTGCCTTGCTCTATTTCTTCAATAAGGAACGTGCGGCAGGCAATACCCTGCAAATGTTATTTGAACAGCAGTATATATGGTTCCCTTCCTGGCATATAAGTTTTCATATTGGGGTAGATGGAATTTCTGTGGCCATGATCCTGCTTACTGCCTTTGTGGTGATTGCGGGTGTATTGGTTTCATGGAATGTAACGAAGCTGACCAAAGAATTTTATTTCCAGCTCATCTTGTTGAGCTTTGGTGCTTATGGTTTCTTTATTTCACTCGATCTGTTCATCCTGTTCTTCTTTTTAGAAATTGCAGTGATCCCAAAATACCTGTTGATCGGTATCTGGGGAAGCGGTAAAAAAGAATACAGTGCCAATAAACTTGCCTTGATGTTGATGGGTGGTTCGGCACTGGTATTGGTTGGTTTGCTCGGACTCTATTTCAATACGCCCGAACGCACATTCGACCTGATCAAATTATCAGAGATACAGATCTCTTATGAAGCACAGATGATCTGCTTCCCATTATTATTTGTAGGCTTCGGTGTATTCACTGCCTTATTTCCTTTTCATACCTGGGTACCCGACGGGCATTCATCTGCACCAACTGCGGGTTCTATGTTCCTGGCCGGCATCTCTATGAAACTTGGGGGCTATGGTTGCTTACGGGTAGCTACTTACCTGATGCCGCATGGTGCAAAAGAATATGCCGACATCATCATCGTGTTATCATCCATTGCAATTTTATACGGAGCCTTCGCTACCATGATGCAGAAGGATCTAAAATATATCAACGCTTATTCATCAGTGAGCCATTGCGGATTTGTGTTGTTGGGTATTGCCATGCTCACTAAAACATCCATGACCGGTGCCGTAATGCAAATGGTATCGCATGGTTTGATGACGGCCCTTTTCTTCGCCGTGATCGGCATGATGTACGAACGTACGCATACCAGGCAAGTAAATGAAATGGGAGGGTTGCTAAAGACCATGCCTTTCATCAGTACGGTGTTCTTCATCGTAGGACTCTGTTCTTTAGGCTTACCCGGACTCAGTGGATTTGTTGCAGAAATGACCATCTTCATGGGATCATGGGAACATACCGATATTTTTCATCGCCTAGCCACCATCGCTGCTTGCTTGTCGATCGTGGTCACCGCCGTGTATATACTAAGAGCCGTGGGCCGTGTAGCCATGGGTCCTATTAAAGATAGTTTTAAAGATTTACCCGATGCCAGATGGAATGAAAAACTGGCAGCAGTGATCCTGATCCTGGGTATCGTAGCCATTGGTACAGCACCTTTCTGGCTCAATGACCTGATCAGTCCTGCAACAGAATTGATCAAACAAAAAATAATGCTGGCACAATAAATAATGCTTGAATGAATGAGTACTTGACGATAATGAAAAGTGAACTGGTGTTAACCGCCATCCTATTCCTGTTGTTGTTTGTAAAACTAGGCAGCCGGTGGAAGAATGAATCTACCCTGCTGATGATCCAATTGCTGTTGTTATTGAATTTCTTGTCGGGATTCTTTTTCAACCAGAACGGATCTTTATTTGGGGGCATGTTCCATACCAGCGCATTGATCGTGTTTCAAAAAAATATCCTCAGTCTGGCAGTGTATTTGATCTCTTTATTATTTGCCGACTGGCTGAAGAAACACGAACACCTCACCGAATTTTTTATACTCATGCTCTCAGCCTTGCTGGGCATGTTCTTCCTATTGTCGAGCGGCAACCTGCTGATGTTCTTCCTGTCATTGGAACTGGCAACCATACCCGTGGCAGCCATGGCTAATTTCGATCTGGATAAAAAGATCTCTTCAGAATCTGCCATGAAAATGATCTTGTCATCGGCATTCTCTTCCGGTATTCTGTTGTTTGGTATTTCTCTGATATACGGCGCAACCGGTACCATCAGCTTTGCTGAATTGCCAGCACTATTGAATGGTTCACCATTGCAGATACTGGCATTCGTATTCCTGTTTACTGCCTTTGCTTTTAAATTATCGATCGTGCCTTTCCATTTCTGGACGGCAGATGTGTATGAAGGCGCTCCCATGGCCACAACGGCTTTTCTGTCGGTGGTATCAAAAGGTTCCGTAGCATTTATTTTCATCAGTACTTTATATACTGTGTTTAAACCCATGGATGCCATTTGGTACAATATGCTGATGATCTTGTCGATCGCCACCATGATCATGGGTAATTTATTTGCGTTAAGACAACAAAGTATTAAACGATTCCTTGCCTTTTCTTCCATTGCACAGGTAGGTTTTATTTTAGTGGGCATCAGCAGTAATTCACCCGAAGGACTGAGTTCGGTGATCTACTTTGTATTGATCTATGTATTCTCTAATCTTGCCGCATTTGGTGTGGCTGCAGTTATTTCTTCTCGCACAGGCAAAGAAAGGATCGATGATTATAAAGGTTTATATCAAACCAATCCATTCCTATGCTGGGTGATGGCCTTGGCATTGTTTTCATTGGCGGGCATTCCTCCAACTGCCGGATTCTTTGGTAAATTATTCCTGCTCACCGCAGGTGCCTCCAGGGCCAACTACCTGTTCATTGGTATCGCGGCTTTGAATATGATCGTGTCGTTGTATTATTATCTGCGCGTGATCAGGTCAATGTTCATGGAAAAGAATGAAACGCCGATAGGAAAGATAAAGCCGGATATGTCAACCACACTCGGACTGATCATTTGCTCAGCAGGCGTTGTATTGGTTGGTTTACTGAGCTGGATCTACGATTATATAGTTAAACTGGTTTAATGGTTACTGAACAATAATAACAGCAACGAATAAACGATAAACGGAACTAAATGGCCATCAATAAGAACCACGAATTTGAAGAACTGAACGGCGTAAAATGCGGGATCGTTGAAAAGAACGTTTCTGCTTCACGCGTTGAATTCATCAGGCAATTGCTGGAATTCAATAAATATGAAGTGGTAGTGGTTCCTTCTCCTGCACCCAAGGCCGCAGTACCTGCCGCAGCACCAGCAGCCGATGCGGCAGTTCCTGCACCGCCGCCGCCACCATCAGCACCGGTACCCGAAACTTTTACGATTGGCGTTTCAGATTATACCTTCAATACCATCAATGCTATTTTTGGGCGATTGCTGCATACACCCGACGGACATGTAGTTACCCTGGCCTACTGGCAACAACAAGAGCCGGTTTCATTGGATGCTATTCCCTACTACGAAGACCTGCATTAAGTTGAACTGATGAATAGGATATACTCAGCTGTAATTTTTTTATTATTTTGCTCAGGGCTAATGGCTCAAATTCCTAAACCATCTACAGGAACCATCCGGCGTTTTGAAAATTTTTCTTCCCGATACGTGAAGCCAAGAACGATTGATGTATGGCTTCCCGATGGATATACACCCACAAAAAAATATGCCGTTTTGTATATGCAGGATGGCGGAAGTTTATTTGATTCTTCCATCGTATGGAACCACCAGGAATGGGGCGTTGATGAACTGTTGGGAAAATTGCAACAAGAAAAACGCATCCTGCCCTGTATCGTGGTGGGCATCTGGAATACGGGGATCACGCGGCATAACGAATACCTGCCGCAAAAGCCATTTGAAACCTTATCGCCAGCAGAAAAAGATACCGTGTTTAAGGCCAAACGCAGCAACGGGCAAGCTGTTTTTCAGGAGTACAAAATTTATTCGGATGATTACTTACGTTTTCTGACCCAGGATTTGAAACCTTTTATCGACAGCAGTTTTTCCACACTGCCCGACCGGTCGCATACTTTCATTGCGGGATCCAGTATGGGTGGACTGATATCACTGTATGCAATCTGCGAGTATCCGCAACTGTTTGGTGGAGCCGCCTGCCTGTCTACCCACTGGACGGGCATCTTTCAAATAGAACACAATCTATTCCCTGCAGCCATGCTGCAATATATTTCGCAACACCTGCCAGATCCTGCAAAACATAGAATTTATATGGATCATGGAACAGCCACCATCGACAGCTTATATACCAACTATCAGCCTCAAGCCGATCAATGGATGAAACGAAATGGGTATACGAGGAGAAACTGGATGACTAAAGTTTATCCCGGCGCCGATCATTCAGAAAGATCATGGAATAAACGACTCGATATCCCTATACTTTTTTTATTGGGAAGGAAATAAAAATGACTGATCAGTTATTTCTGATTCTCCAGAATTTTAATATAGTTGGCCCTTTCATACGCGGTTGGATCCGAAATATGTGCCTGACTCATTACCCCTTTGAACGATAGGATATTTTCAAATTCACGGGTATGCATCCAGCTTTCCAATTCACGATTCATGGTTTTGATATACCCAATGCCATTCTTGTACAAGGCAGAGGCGGTCATCGCCACGTCGGCACCGGCCAACAGGTATTTGATCACTTCAATGGAACTTTGTACACCGGTAGTAGCTGCTAACGATACGGGAACCCTGCCGTATAAAAGCGCGATCCACAGTAAGGGAAGTTTTATTTCACTGGCTTCACTGTATTCGAGATTGTGTAGCAGGGAAAGATTATTGATGTCAAAATCGGGTTGATAAAAACGATTGAACAACACCAGGGCATTAGCACCATATTCTTGCATCCTTTTAGCCATATTGCCCATGGCACTGAAATAAGGATTCAGCTTAACAGCGATCGGAATTTTCACAGTATTCTTTATCTCATCAATGATGTTCAGATAACGATGCTCCACTGCTGATGTAGACAGATTTATATCCCCGGGAATAAAAAAGATATTGATCTCCAATCCGTCGGCACCGGCCTGTTCCATTTGCCGTGCATAACTGATCCAGCCTTCATTCGTGATGCCATTCAAACTGGCAATGATGGGGATCTTCACACGTTCCTTGGCTTTGCGGATATTCTCGAGATACTGTCCGGATCCTTTATGATATTGTTCCAGACTGGGAAAAAAATCAGTGGCTTCAGCAAAAATATTGCTGGTACTGCTTACGATACTTTCGTACTGCGCGGCTTCTTTTTTCAATTGTTCCTCGAAGAGCGAGAACAACACAACAGCCCCGGCACCGGCCTCTTCCATCTGTACAATATTACTCACCTCTTCCGATAAGGTACAGGCAGAAACCACCACCGGTGAATTCAGTTTTAATCCCATGTAATTTGTACGTATGTCCATAAACAGTTTTTTTATGTTAAATAAATACCTCCATTCTCTTATATATGATCAGTGCCTTTTTGCTGATTAAATGCAAAATACAATTTCTGAATCAACAAGGATATCCTTTTTAAACAATGGGCACAAAATCACTGGCTGATTTGGTAGCCAGTTCTTCATAGTTCTTCCAGCGCAGGTTTACCATTTCCTGAGCCAATATCATCAATTCCTCTGCATGCTTCGGATTTGATTGCGTAAGCACTTTATAACGTAGCTCCTTATACGCAAATTCCTTCAGCGGCAACACCGGCCTTGTTGAATCCAATATGAAAGGATTTTGTTTTTTCTTTCTCAGTACCGGATTGTACCGCATCAGTGGCCAGTATCCGCTGGCAACAGCATTGTTCTGCTGGGTCAGTCCGTTTTTCAGGTCGTACCCATGCGCAATACAATGGCTATAGGCTAAGATGAGTGAAGGTCCGTCATAAGCTTCTGCTTCCCTCATGGCCAACATGGTTTGTTGCGGGTTAGCGCCAAAGGCGATACGGGCAACATACACATTTCCGTAAGATACGGCCTGCATGGCCAGATCCTTTTTACCACCTTGTTTGCCGGCAGAGGCAAATTTAGCCGAAGCGCCGGTTGGGGTGGATTTAGAACTTTGTCCGCCGGTATTGCTATACACTTCAGTATCCAATACCAAAATATTGATATTCTTTCCACTGGCCAGCGCATGGTCTAATCCACCATATCCGATATCATAGGCCCATCCATCGCCGCCGATCAGCCATACGCTGCGGTGTACCAGCTGTTCGCAGATGGACAGCAGGTGCTTGGCAATAGGATCGCTCATGGCTTCCAGTTTGCCTTTTAATTCGTTTACGCGTTTACGTTGTTCGGCTATATCCGATTCCTGTAATTGCGATGATTGGATGATGGAATTTACAAATTCTTCACCCAGTTGCGGCGCCAGTTCGGTGAGCAGTCGGGTAGCCATGGCCAACTGATGGTCGGCCGTCATGCGCATACCCAATCCGAATTCGGCATTGTCTTCAAACAGTGAATTGGACCAGGCCGGACCCTGACCATCTTTATTCATGGTCCAGGGGGTAGTGGGTAAATTACCACCATAAATAGAAGAACATCCGGTGGCATTAGCGATCAGGAGGCGGTCGCCAAATAATTGCGATAATAATTTTAAGTAGGGCGTTTCACCACAACCTGCACAGGCACCCGAAAATTCGAACAGGGGCTCCATGAATTGTGCTCCATGTACGGTAGAGAAATTGATCTCCGACCGGTTATTCCAGGGCAGGTCTTCAAAGAACCGGATATAATCTTTTGCTTTTTCAATGATCGGTTCTTTTTCTGCCATATTGATGGCCTTTAATGAACGGTTGGTTGGATGAGTGGCCGGACAAACTTCCACACAAAGATTACATCCGGTACAATCCTCCGCATATACCTGTAAAGTGTATTTGGTTTCGGGGAAGCCTCGTGAATTGATGGGGGCCGACTGGAATCCATCCGGTGCTTTTTTCAGAAAATCTTCATGATAGAATTTTGCACGGATCACGCTATGCGGACAAACATACGCACAGTTACCACACTGGATACAGCTATCGGGTTCCCATACCGGTACCAGGTCGGCAATATTTCTTTTCTCCCATTTGGTGGTGCCGCTGGGATAAGTACCATCAACCGACATTTTACTCACGGGTAGTTCATCGCCATGTCCCGACATCATCATCGCAGTTACTTCCTGCACAAATTCAGGAGCATCGCTTGAAACCACAGAAAGCATGGTCGACTGCGAACTGGCAGTATCCGGTACCGGTACCTGATGCAAATGTTCCAGGGTGGCATCTACCGCTTTAAAGTTCTGTTCTACAATGGCCTGTCCTTTTTTAGAATAGGTTTTTTCAATGGCATATTTGATCTGCGCGATCGCTTCCTCTTTTGGCAATACACCACTCAATGCAAAAAAGCAGGTCTGCATAATGGTATTGATCCTGCCATTCATGCCGGTATCCCTTGCCACGGTGGTGGCATCAATGATATAGAAAGAAAGTTTTTTTGAGATGATCTCTTCTTGTACAAATCCGGGCAATTGTGCCCATACCAATTCTTTGGGGTACGGACTATTGAGCAGGAAGGTGCCACCGGGTTTGATAAAATTCAGCATCTCTACTTTTTCAGTAAAGTTGAACTGGTGGCAGGCAATAAAATCGGCACGGGTGATCAGGTAAGGTGCACGAACCGGATCGGGACCAAAACGCAAATGCGATACAGTACGGGCTCCGGATTTTTTTGAATCGTAAACAAAATATCCTTGTGCAAACAGATCGGTATTTTCACCAATGATCTTGATGCTGTTCTTATTGGCACCAACGGTACCATCGGCACCTAAGCCGAAAAATAATGCTTGTCTCCATTTTGATTCATCCAACGTAAATGATTCATCATAGCTCAAACTGGTATGCGTAACATCATCGTTGATACCAATGGTGAAATGATTTTTTGGTTTTTCATTCTTGGGGTCACTGTCTTTCAGCAATTCATCATACACGGCCTTTACCATGGCCGGTGTAAATTCTTTGGATGAAAGTCCGTACCTGCCCCCGATCACATTGGGCATTTTTGTGAACTTCTCATCCTGTAATCCTTCTACCAGGGCCGCCAATACATCTTGGTACAGCGGTTCGCCTGTAGCGCCGGATTCTTTGGTGCGATCCAGCACGGCAATGGATTTAACTGTTTTTGGCAGGGCGTTTAAAAAATGAGCCGTTGAGAATGGACGGTATAAACGTACAATAACAACACCTGTTTTGCCGCCTGCTTTATTTAATGCTTTTACTGTTTCTTCAACAGTCTCTCCACCCGAACCCATGATCACAGTTACTTGTTTTGCATCGGGCGCACCATAATAATCGAACAGATTATATTTTCTGCCGGTCATATGTGCAAACTCATCCATGGCATCTTGTACAATACCGGGGGTATTGTCGTAATACTGATTCACGGTTTCACGGCCCTGAAAATATACATCGGGGTTTTGTGCTGTACCCCGAATAAAAGGATGATCGGGATTCAAGGCTCTTTTGCGATGAGCGAAAATGAACTCATCGGGTATCATTTGTTTGATCTGTTCATCCGAAAGCAATTCTAATTTATTCACTTCATGAGAAGTACGGAATCCATCAAAGAAATGCATGAAGGGGATCCGTGAACGAAGTGTGGCTGCATGTGATATCAATGCAAGATCATGTGCTTCCTGCACGCTGGCCGAACCCAGTATGGCGAAGCCCGTAGTTCTGGCCGCCATCACATCCTGATGATCACCAAAAATAGAAAGCCCTTGTGCAGCCAGCGAACGCGCGGCAATATGAAATACAGTAGCGGTCAATTCACCCGCGATCTTATACATATTGGGCAGCATCAGCATCAATCCCTGCGAAGCAGTGAAGGTGGTCGTGAGTGCGCCGGTTTGTAATGCTCCATGCACGGTACCGGCGGCTCCGCCTTCACTCTGCATTTCAATTACATCGGGTACACTGCCCCAAATATTCTTGATGCCCTTTGCACTCCACTCATCAGCCAGTTCGGCCATCGTAGAGGAAGGCGTAATGGGGTAAATGGCGCAAACTTCATTCACACGATAGGCTACATACGCAGCAGCTTCATTGCCATCAATGGTGGCAACCAGTTTATTTTTAACGGGCATCTGTAATCGCTTTAACGGGTTCAGGAATCATTTCAATAGCATGGCATGGGCACTGTTCATAACAAACGGCACATCCGGTACAGGCATCATAATTGAATCGGTAACGTTTGCCGGGTCCTAATTTAATAATGGCATCTTCCGGACAAGCACCAAAGCATCCATCGCATTCAAAACAGTTACCACAACTGAGGCAGCGCTGTGCTTCATAGCGTGCTTCTTTTTCGGGTAAACCGGCGATCACTTCATCAAAACTTTTGATGGCTACTTGCGGAACCAGTTTATCCTGTTCTTTTTTAGGAGCTTCTGTTTTATACCACATATGCAGTTTACGATATCCTGCAGTGGGGTGCTTATCAGCTTTCTGAAAAGGTTGTTGATTGAGGTATAGGTTGATGAACTTGGCCGCTTTCTTTCCATGTCCGATAGAGATGGTGGCACTTCTTTCTCCGGCAATGATATCTCCGCCTGCAAAAATACCGGGATAGCCGGTCATGCGTTCAGTATTCAGTACAGGTGTTCCATCTTCTTTGAAACTGATCTCTTCAAGGCTTCTTAAAAAAGCAGTGTCTCCTTCCTGGCCCAATGCCAATATCATAGAATCTACCGGTATCGTTTCAAATTCACCGGTGCCTACGGCTTTGCTTTTTTCTACTTTCATCACCTCGGCCGTGCACACATTTTTTTCTATTGATTTTATGCTGCGCAGGAAATGAATATTCACCCCTTCTGCAATGGCATCATCGGCTTCAAAATCATATGCGGGCATTAACTTCCTATCACCGGGATAAAGGATGGTGGCTTCCAGTCCGAGCCTTTTCACAACCCTTGAAAGATACATGGCCAGCTTACCGCCACCATAGATCAGTACTTTTTTTCCGATCGCAGGCTTAGATCCGGCATTCACTTCCTGTAAAAAATAAAATGCATCCAATACCGGGAAACCGGCATCGGCAACAAAAGGTTCTTTCTTGCTGATATGCGCACCAATACCCAGGAATACCGCATCAAAATTGCCGGCTTCCTTCTCGGCCAGTATATCAGTTACTTTATGATTCAATCGAATGGTAACACCTACTGATTTTACCCGGTTGATCTCTGCTTCCAGGATCGGCCTGGGCAAGCGGTATGCCGGTACGCCAAAATGAAGCAATCCGCCGGGCGCATCGCTGGCTTCCACAATTTCTACGGTATGACCCATCAATGCCAAGTGCCATGCGGCAGACAAACCCGCCGGTCCGGCACCCACTACTAACACGCGTTTACCCGTAGGAGTTATATCCAGCCGGGGCTGCCAGTTCTCTTCGATCGCCTTGTCGCCGATATACCGTTCCACCGCATGAATGCTAACCGTTGTATCGATATGATTTCGGTTGCATCCGGTTTCACAGGGGCGTACACAAACCCTGCCCATGATGGCGGGGAAAGGACAATCGCGTATGATCTCCTGAAAGGCTTCAAAATAATTGCCGGCTTGGGCAAAGGAAAGCCAGGCCTGGATATTTTCTCCGGCCGGACAAGCACTGTTGCAAGGGGGCATGAAATCTACGTATAACGGCCGGCGCTTTCTAAGCGGACCTGTTCCTTCGGGATGACCAGTGAGGTCTGCCGGTTTAGTGATGTCTATGTATGACATTAGTATAAATTAGTAAATAAATCAGTGAACTAAATTAACAGGAATCAATAAATTTCAGATTGATTTACTTCAGCCAGGGGGCTGATATATATCATGAAAAAAGGGAGGGGAAATTCGGGGAGACATACTTTACAACCATGAAATTCAGTGATTTAACTTTCAGATACCTATTTATTTTTTGAATTATATAAAAATCAGATCTGCTGGGGCATAAAAAAATCTCTATGGAACAAAATCCATAGAGATCGGTGGGTATCTTCACCAGCAAGAGGCTGGAATTATTGAGTTTATCAGGCGGTATGACTGATGACCAGATTTTTCACATCGGCCAGCGCAATTCTTTCCTGCACCATCGTATCGCGGTAACGGATGGTTACGGTTTGGTCTTCCTTGGTCTGGTGATCAATGGTGATACAGAAAGGGGTACCAATAGCATCCATTCTTCTGTAACGTTTTCCGATGGCATCTTTTTCTTCATAAAAACAATGGAAGGCCTGTTTGCACTCGTTCATCAGTTCCCGGGCAATTTCAGGAAGTCCGTCTTTTTTTACCAGGGGCAGGATGGCCAGTTTTACCGGAGCGATCTTTGCCGGAATGCGCAATACTACACGGCTGTCTTCGGTTCCATCTTCTTTATTCCATTTCTCTTCGGCATAGGCATTGCTCAAAATGGTTAGTACCAAACGATCAAGTCCAACAGAGGTTTCCACCACATAAGGAATATAATTACCAAAAGGCTTACCGGCCTCATTGAGGTCATTGTCGAAATACTGGATCTTCTTCTTGCTGAACTCCTGGTGCTGTTTCAGGTCGAAATCAGTTCTGGAGTGAATGCCTTCCAGTTCTTTCCAGCCAAAAGGAAAATCAAATTCAATATCGAGTGCGGCATCGGCATAATGGGCCAGCTTAACGTGGTCGTGGAAACGCAGTTTGTTGCTGGGTATGCCCAAACTCTCGTGCCATTTTTTTCTTTCCTCTTTCCAGAAATTATACCATTCCATCTGGGTGCCGGGACGAACAAAGAATTGCATTTCCATCTGTTCAAATTCACGCATGCGGAAAATGAACTGGCGGGCTACAATTTCATTGCGAAAAGCTTTTCCGGTTTGGGCAATACCGAATGGGATCTTCATCCTTCCGGTTTTTTGCACATTTAAAAAATTCACAAATATTCCCTGGGCAGTTTCGGGCCGCAGGTAAATGGTTTCACTGGCTTCTGCCACACTGCCTATCTGCGTGCTAAACATCAGGTTGAATTCCCGCACATCGGTCCAGTTGCAGGTTTTACTAACGGCACAGGAAATTTTATTGGTCTCGATCAGTTGTTTTAGTCCGGCATAATCATTGGCCAATAATAATGCGTCCATGGCTGCTAATGTATCATTGGCCAATTGCTCATTGCCCTTTGCTTTTTGTTCATCGGCGAAACCTTCTATCAAATGATCAACCCGGTATCTTTTATTGCTGTCTTTATTGTCGATCATGGGATCGCTGAAATTGTCCACATGGCCCGATGCCTTCCAGGTGGTAGGGTGCATGAAGATGGATGCATCTATGCCTACAATATTGTCGTGCAACTGCGTCATGCTCTTCCACCAATAATCGCGGATATTCTTTTTCAGCTGGGCACCATTCTGGCCATAATCATATACGGCTGCTAATCCGTCGTAGATCTCAGACGACTGAAAAATATATCCGTATTCTTTACAATGGGAGATGAGTTCCTGAAAATTGTTCGTTTCGTTTGCCATAAGGCTGCAAAAGTAAGCCAAAACTCAAAAAGGAGGGTCGTAAAAATTACTGAAGCTTTTCGTTGTTGCGGTGCCGGTCTGCATCGCGACTCGTTTTTTTCTCAAAATTCTTTTGCAGGGCAGCCGTAAGGTCTACACCGGTTTGGTTGGCCAGGCAGCACAATACCCAAAGTATATCGGCCATTTCGTCGCCGAGTTCTTTTCCCTGGTCGGAGGCTTTAAACGATTGTTCTCCATATTGCCGAACCATCAGTCTGGAGAGTTCGCCTACCTCTTCCATCAATATTCCGAGATTGGTGAGTTCACTGAAGTATTTTACGCCATGGGTTTCTATCCATTCGTGAACCTGTTGCTGGGCATTGGCTATTGTCATGTGATAATTTTATTCTTTCTGTTTGGAATCAATGATGATGGTAACCGGACCATCGTTCAGTAAATTCAGTTTCATGTCGGCCCCAAAGATGCCGGTGGAAATTGATTTCCCCAGGTCTTGTTCAAGCCGGCTGATCAGTTGTTCATATAAGGGGATGGCAATTTCAGGTTTACTGGCCCTGATATAAGAAGGCCGGTTCCCTTTTTTGGTGGCGGCATGCAGGGTGAATTGGCTCACCAATAAGATCTCGCCGCCCATATCTTTCACAGATATATTGGGAACCTGTTCTGCATCATCAAAGATGCGCAGGTTCACGATCTTATTGCTAAGCCATTCAATATCTTCCTGGTTATCGGCATCTTCAATACCTACCAATACCAATAGTCCGGCTTTGATGGCCGATCTGATTTCCCCATCAACAGTAACGGAAGCATGGGTGACACGTTGTATAACTACTCGCATAAGACAAAGGTAATGCGCTTGTCAATAGTTTGTATGGGTGAATGTTTGCGCAGGAAAAAATATTCCTGGCTTCATTGAACGATGTATCATTGATAGTGGAAGTCGAGGAATTTTATCAGGCTACCCGGTAGTTCAAGGCAAGGCGTATGTAAAGTTCAGCCCTCTAATTTTTTTTATATTAATTGCGTTTATCCTACATCGTTATGTTTAAAAAACAACTGTTCCAGAAATTGTTCAGCAGCCATTTTCGCCTCCATAAAAATCACCAACAGCAGCCTAAATCAGTAGGTATGGAGGGGTAAAAGGCAGCGGCCTTATCTTGGGGGGTCATAAAAAAACTATCCATTACCCCGGCAAAAAAAATGACCGGAATTTGGGCAAAACACACTGAAATCAGGCAGTTGAATCTTTCCCGAAAAATCCAAGATTTTTTTCAAATATTTTAATAAAAAATTGGGGAAAAGTAAGCAAAAGCCCTACCCGTTTGCTTTATAATATTATCCACTTATTTTTTCCACAAAGTGTGCATATTAAAAAGTTTGATTGTTCACTTGTAACAAATATTTTCGTTTTCCTACTCTAGAAAAGAGATAACAATAAGATAACCCTACTAACCAAGTATTATAATAATTTATGCCAACTAAAAAGCTAACTGCAAAAGGTCTTCAATTCAGCCGGCAGTTCACCAAAGACGACGTGAGTCCATTCGATATGTTTGAATACGACTACCGTAGTTCGATCATAAAGAATCCCAGTGGAGAAATAGTATTCCAAATGGACAATGTGGAAGTGCCCAAACAATGGAGTCAGATCGCTACTGATATTCTGGCGCAGAAATATTTCAGAAAAGCTGGTGTGCCAAAAGAAGATGGAACCACCGGAAGAGAAACCACCGTTAAACAAGTGGCACATCGCATGGCTTATTGCTGGCGTGTATGGGGAGAGCGCAATGGTTATTTTGCAGCGCCAAAAGATGCCCTGGTATTTTATGATGAACTGGTGTACTCCATTTTAAATCAGGCCTGCGTACCCAATAGTCCACAATGGTTCAATACCGGATTATTTGAAGTATACGGAATCAGTGGTAAGCCTCAGGGGCATTATTATGTGGATGCAAAAGATGGCCTGTTGAAAAAATCAACCAGTGCCTATGAGCGCCCACAACCTCATGCTTGTTTCATATTAAGTGTGAACGACGACCTCGTGAACGAAGGCGGTATCATGGACCTTTGGGTTAGAGAAGCCCGTATTTTCAAATATGGTAGTGGAGTAGGTACCAATTTCAGCAGCATCCGCGGGGAAGGTGAAAAATTAAGCGGTGGTGGTACTTCATCAGGATTGATGAGTTTTTTAAAGATCGGTGATCGTGCCGCTGGCGCTATCAAAAGCGGGGGCACTACCCGTCGTGCAGCCAAAATGGTTTGCCTAGATCTTGACCATCCTGAAATTGTAGAATTTGTAAACTGGAAAACAAGAGAAGAAGATAAAGTGGCCGCATTGATCGCTGCCGGATATTCCAACGACTATGAAGGAGAAGCTTATCGTACGGTGAGCGGACAAAACAGCAATAACTCTGTTCGTATCCCCAATGCATTCTTTTCTGTGCTTGATGCAGACGGTGATTGGGAACTGAAAGGCAGGAGTGATGGCAGAACCATGCGTAAAGTGAAGGCAAAAGAATTGTGGGACCAGATCAACTATGCCGCCTGGCGTTGTGCTGATCCCGGTACCCAATTCGATACCACCATCAACGAATGGCATACCTGTCCGGAAGGAGGTCCTATCAGGGCGTCTAACCCTTGCAGTGAGTATATGTTCCTCGACAATACCGCCTGCAACCTGGCCAGTGTGAACCTGCGCAGATTTTTCGACGAATCGAACAATACCATCGACATCAAAGGATTTGAACATACTTGTCGCCTGTGGACCGCCGTATTGGAGATCTCTGTTCTGATGGCTCAGTTTCCCAGCAAGGATGTGGCCCAGCTCAGTTATGATTACCGTACACTGGGATTGGGTTATGCCAACCTCGGTTCATTGCTGATGGTTAGCGGCATTGCCTACGATAGTGATGAAGCCCGTGGTATTGCAGGTGCCGTCACCGCGATCATGACCGGTGTGGCCTATAAAACTTCGGCAGAAATGGCCTCCTTCCTGGGAGCCTTTGATAAATACCCCGAAAATAAAAAGCATATGCTGCGGGTAATGCGCAATCACCGCGCAGCTGCCTATGATGCTGCAGATGCTTTTGAAGGACTGGAAATAAAGCCCCAGGGGATCAATGCAAAATATTGTCCCGATTATTTATTAAAAGCCGCCACCAAGGCATGGGATGATGCTGTGCGACTGGGCGAAAAATACGGATACCGCAATGCGCAAACTACCGTGATCGCGCCTACCGGCACCATTGGTTTGGTTATGGATTGCGATACCACCGGTGTAGAACCCGATTTTGCACTAGTGAAATTTAAGAAATTGAGCGGAGGCGGATATTTTAAGATCATCAACCAATCAGTACCACAGGCTTTACGCAATTTAAAATACAGTGAGTCAGAAATTGAAGAGATCGTTAACTATGCAAAAGGCCATGCGTCTCTGGAGAAATCTCCTTTCATCAATCGTCAAACTTTGTTGGAAAAAGGATTCCTTTCTGAAGACATCGAGAAGTTGAATAAAGTACTGGGCGCAGCCTTTGAGATCGGATTCGTTTTCAATGTGTATACCCTGGGCGAAACCTGCCTCGAAAGATTAGGTTTTAAACCCGATCAGTACAACGATTTTGGATGGAGCCTGCTGGAAGCACTGGGTTTCACCGACGATGAAATAGAAGCAGCCAACACCTATATCTGCGGAACCATGACCGTAGAAGGCGCTCCTTATTTGAAAGATGAACATTTATCTGTTTTTGATTGTGCCAATAAATGCGGTCAGATCGGCGAAAGATATATACATGCACACGGGCATATCCGCATGATGGCTTCTGCACAACCCTTCCTCAGCGGAGCGATATCAAAAACCATTAACCTGCCTAATGAGGCTACTAAGGAAGAGATCGCTGATGCTTATCGCATGAGCTGGGAACTGGGTTTAAAAGCCTGTGCCCTGTATCGCGACGGATCAAAATTATCGCAACCCCTGAGCAACAAGAGCGATAAGAAAAAGAAACTCGATGATGTGATCAGTGAAGAAAAAGCACTGGAAATGGCAGCCGAAATATCTACCATGGTGGATATGGGTAAGCTAACCATTGATGACCTGCTTGATGAAATGAATAAACGCGTACAGAACAGTGCCGATACTACCCTGAAGCGCCAACTCGCCATGATCGTAGAACGCAGGGCATTGCCTGCCAAACGCCGAGGCTTTACACAAAAAGCAAAGATCAACGGTCAGGCTTTATTCCTCCGCACCGGAGAATATAACGATGGAACATTGGGTGAGATCTTTATCGATATGGCGAAAGAAGGAGCTACCATGAGAAGTATGCTAAACTGTTTTGCCATTGCCATCTCTATCGGATTACAATATGGTGTTCCATTGGAAGAATATGTAGAGAAATTTGTGTTCACCCGCTTTGAACCAAGTGGCATGGTAGAACATCCGAATATTAAAAGTGCAACTTCCATCATCGACTTTATCTTCCGCTCCCTGGCTTACGAATACCTGGGCAGGAATGATCTGGTTCATGTGTTGGATACACCCGAAGTACAGAACCTGGGCAATGCAGAGTGGGATCAAAATACCCCTACCATTGGTGAGCGCAAACCCGAATTAAGTGAAGTACGGGTGATCGGAAATCCGGGAAACAGTGCGGCTAGTGTAGCTCCTAAGGCACATCGTACAGCGCATGTTACCAAGATAGCCAATGGCATGGATGCCGTGAATGCAGCCGCCAAAAGCATGCAGAGTGATGCGCCGGCTTGTAATACCTGCGGACATATCACCGTGCGCAGCGGAACTTGCTACAAATGTTTGAACTGCGGCAACTCGATGGGTTGTAGTTAATCAGAAAAATAAATCTTTAAAGCCACCAGTAAATAGCTGGTGGCTTTTTTTTGTATTTGAATTCATGAAACCTTTTTTGCGGCCCGGGAAATAATTACACGATCGGTATTTTTACTAAAAAGGCAAACCATTATCTTTGAAACATGACTTCCGAATTTTTTACCTACAACAAAGGCAAAGTGATCCAGGCCCTGCGTTTTCATTTCATCACCCGCCGGGAAATAAAATTCATGATGATACTCGTGAATGTATTTGCCATTGTATCTGCCGCCTTGTTCTTTTTCAAAAAAGTATCACCACTGGCATTTCTGATTAGTGCTGTATTGTGGTTTGCGCTGATGATCATTTTCTGGTTCATCCTGCCGCTGATGGTGTATAGAAAAAATGAAACGTTTAAAGACCGGTTCCAGGCCATACTGGCAGCGGATTATTTCAGGATTGAAAATGACAGAGGAGGCAGAAGCTGGGAATGGAAAGAATTCAGCGCCTGGATGGAAAGTCCGCATTTCTTTCACCTGTATTTCAACAGCCGCTCATTTTTTATCATACCAAAAGATGCATTTGAAGGAGACGAAGCACAGGAAGCCAGAAAATTTTTTAAGGCAAAAATTCCTAAAACTTAGGCAAGAAAAAAAATAGAAATAAATAACGGTTATAATTTTTTCTCCATCACATAGTGTGGAATAGTAACTTCAATAAATTCATCACCCACTGATTTATAACCGAGCTTTTCATAAAAGCCCACAGCAGTTTTTCGGGCATGCATGATCAGTTTCCGGTAACCTTTGTCGCGGGCGACCAATTCAGCAAAATTCATCATGCTGGCACCAATGCCCTTGCCCTGTAAATTATCCTGTACGGCCATTTGTCTGAGCCGAAGACATTTATTATCCATTTTAGTGAGTAAACAACAGGCCAGCATTTCATCGTCATCAAAGGCGGCGATCAGGATATCATCCTTTTCTTTCGCCAGTTCATCGGCAGTAAAAGAGAGCCCCAATGGCTTCCGGAGTACTTCCCTGCGAAGTGCTACCATCTGCTGATATTCCTTGGAACCGTGGTCTATTTGTTTTAAGGCCATAACAAGTAACGATTTAAAGCATGCTTTAGTTTTAGCAGGGAAGGACTAACAAAATACAATTTTTTTTGATTCTATCGGCATAATGGCAAGCCCTCAAACGCATTTTTTATTTTATAATAAAAGTTCATTTTAACCAAAAAACTAAGTCAGGCTTGCATTATAGCAATGGAATGGTTAAAATTTAACAAGTATAAAATGATCAAAAATGACCTAAAAAAGGACATTTTGCTGAGTCTTAATACTTTGTGCCCACAACATTAACCCACAGCCTGAGAAAGGATATTAACCTTTCCCTATCTATTTCTTTGTATTTATTGCAAAAAGTATATTTTTGCACCCAATACAAACTAAATATTACTACCATGTCAGACATTGCAACAAGAGTAAAGAAAATAATTGTTGACAAATTAGGTGTTGATGAAGCAGAGGTTACCCCCGAGGCTTCTTTCACAAATGATTTAGGTGCCGATAGCCTCGACACTGTTGAATTAATTATGGAATTTGAAAAGGAATTCAATATTTCTATTCCGGATGAGCAAGCCGAGACCATTACTACGGTAGGTCAGGCGAATGCTTACTTAGAAGAACACGCTAAGTAATCTTCTTCATTATCTCAGGTAAACTTTATGGCTTTAAAACGAGTTGTTGTAACCGGATTGGGTGCCCTTACTCCATTGGGAAAAACTGTTGATGAATATTGGCAGGCTTTGGCTAATGGTGTAAGCGGTTGCGCCAATATTAAACAATTCGATTGCAGCAAGTTTAAAACCCGTTTTGCCTGTGAGGTGAAGGATTTCGATCCCACCAACTATCTCGAGCGAAAAGAAGCCCGTAAGATTGACCGCTATTGTCAGTTTGCCTTGATTGCAAGCGATGAAGCGGTTAAGGATGCCGGCATCAGTAAAGAAAATGTTGATCCCGATCGGGTAGGCGTGATCTTTGCCAGTGGTATTGGTGGGTTGATCACCTTCCAGGAAGAAGTGACCAATTTTGCATTGGGAGATGGAACACCCCGTTTCAATCCTTTCTTTATTCCAAAAATGATCCTGGATATTGCCGCAGGGCAGATCTCCATGCGCCATGGATTCAGAGGCCCCAATTTTGCCGTGGTTAGCGCTTGCGCCTCCTCAACCAATGCCATCATCGATGCTTTTGACAATATCCGTTTGGATAAGGCCGATATCATCATCACCGGTGGCAGTGAAGCGGTGATCAGTGCCGCAGGTGTAGGAGGATTCAATGCCATGAAAGCCCTCAGCGAAAGGAATGATAGTCCTGAAACAGCAAGTCGTCCCTTTGATAAGGACCGCGATGGTTTTGTGATGGGCGAAGGTTCCGGAGTACTGGTTCTGGAAAGTCTCGAACACGCGCTTGCCCGAGGAGCTAAAATTTATTGCGAGATCGCAGGCGGCGGTGCCAGTGCCGATGCTCACCATATTACTGCTCCACATCCGGAAGGATTGGGTGCACAGAATGTGATGAAGGTGGCACTTAAAGATGCCGGACTAACACCACAGGATATCGATTATATCAATGTACATGGAACCTCTACTCCATTAGGTGATATTGCTGAAACCAAGGCTATTTTGAATGTATTCGGCGAACATGCCTATGCGTTGAACATCAGCTCTACCAAAAGCATGACCGGCCATTGTTTGGGTGCTGCAGGAGCCCTGGAAGCACTTGCCTGTATCATGGCCGTAACCAAAGATATCATACCCCCCACCATCAATCATTTTACCGATGATCCTGATCTGGATCCAAAACTGAACTTCACTTTCACTAAAGCCCAGCATCGAACCGTTAATGCTGCCCTTAGCAATACCTTCGGATTTGGTGGTCACAATGCCAGCGTGATCGTAAAAAAATATGTGGCTTAATCCAACCGCTGCTGTCTCTTTTCGTACTTGAATTTTAGTTAATTTTAATTTGATTTTATTCGACGTAATTTCACATTTATAAAATCTGTTGCTGTTTGCAATTTTTAAAAAATATTTTAGGTCTTCAGGGGAAGGATCGTGATTTTAAAAAACAACTCCACAATGTGCTGGGCTTTACGCCCGGCGATATCGCTTTATATAAAACCGCACTCAGCCACCGCAGTGTTCGGGAAGGAGCAGACGAGAACAATGAACGCCTTGAATTTTTGGGTGACGCTGTACTCAGTTCAATTGTAGCCCATTACCTGTTCATGAAATATCCTTACAAGGGCGAGGGGTTTATGACAGAAATGAGAAGCAAGATGGTAAATCGTCAAAAACTCAATGATATCGCCCTGAAAATGGGATTGAAGAAAATTACTTTTTACAATAAGTTCGATAACTCTCTGAAGATCTCACAGATCTTTGGAAATACGCTGGAAGCCCTGATCGGCGCGGTTTATCTTGATAAAGGATATTCCCGAACCCAGCATTGGGTAGAGAAATATATGATCATGCCCTATTTATTCATTGATGACCTCGAAAGCATTGAGATCAATATCAAGAATAAATTATACGGATGGGCAAATAAGAACGGGAAAGTGCTTGAGTTTGAAACACTGGATGAAAAATTTGAGAATGGCCGGCGTTTATTCACCATTGGCGCTACCGTAGATGGAGAACTGATCGCTGATGCAAAAGGATACAATAAAAAAGATGCCAGTCAGATAGCTGCACAATTGGCTGTGGCAAAACTGGGCTTATGATCCCTGTAAAAAAAACAACATGACCTTCGGAATTCTGGGAAGCGGAAGCTGGGGAACAGCCCTGGCAAAAATTTTAACCGACAATGGCCAAACCATTCATTGGTGGAACCGAAGTGCAACTGCTATTGAATATATCCAATCTCGGCACCATAATCCACAATACCTTTCTTCGGCGCATTTTGATATCAATAAACTAAAACTGAGTGCCGATCCTGCTGATATAATTAACAACAGTGACTGCATCATCATTGCTATTCCTTCTGCCTATGCGGCTGATGCCTTGTGTGCACTGGATAAAAATTGTTTTAAGGGGAAAAAGGTCATCTCTGCCATCAAGGGGATGCTGCCCGAGAAAAATCTGCTACTCAATGATTATCTGAAACAAGAATTTGATGTAAACCTGGAAGATTATTTTGCGGTGCTGGGCCCCTGTCATGCAGAAGAAGTAGCGGCAGAAAAACTTTCCTACCTCACTTTTTCTGGCATCAATGAACAAGCCACCCGTGAGATTGCTGCCTATTTCAACACGCCCTATTTGAATACCGTAGAAAACAATGATATCTATGGGGTGCAGTTTGCCGCTATCCTGAAAAATATTTATGCGGTAGGAGCGGGTATGGCTCACGGACTCGATTATGGTGATAATTTTTTGAGCGTGTTGATCGCCAACAGTGCCGATGAGATGGCCATATTCTTACGCAAGGCCGGCATTCAAAATATACAGGTGGGTTCTATCGAACATCATCATACCATTAAACAAAGTTTGCAAACCACTAACTATGCCGCATCCGTTTATCTCGGCGATCTGCTGGTAACCTGCTATTCACTGCATAGCCGGAACCGTTCCTTTGGTAACATGATCGGGAAAGGATACACCGTAAAAGCAGCGCAGTTAGAAATGAGTATGGTAGCCGAAGGTTACAATGCCAGCAAGTGCATGCATATCATCAATCAGAATATACTGGCAGAAATGCCGATTGCAGAAACCATTTATCAGATCTTATGGGAACAACGCTCCGTGGAAGAAGGCTTTAAAGCCATTGAGCAAACCCTGGTGTAAAGCTTCATAGCACTGTTTCGGATCAGGCTACAAATAGATCGGATGCAATTCCATCCGCAAATAATTTCCCTTTTTTGGTCAGGCTCATTTGTTCATTTCGGATCAGCATACATTCATTTTGCTGCCATTTTTTTCCGGCATCTTCTACCTGGTTACGAAGTATGATCCCCGAATATTCTTCTATCAACTTCAAATTGATCCCTTCATGGGTTCTCAATGCGGTCATAATGTATTCATTCAGTTTTTGGCTGGCACTGAGCTGTTCGGTTTCGCGGGGCAAATCGCCGAGCTGCAGGGAACGTATGTATAAGGCGTTGTTGGCGATGTTCCAGGATCTTGATTGGCCATCAAAGGAATGGGCCGAAGGGCCGAATCCATAATAACCAGCCGCTGTACCCTCGCCTAACTGTAACCAGTAGCTGCTGTTATGTTTGCTGCGCATGCCGGGCTTGCAAAAATTGCTGATCTCATATTGTTCATACCCGGCCTGTTCCATCCAATCCATCAGTTCTTCAAATTGACGGGCCTGTTTGTCTGTGTCAACGGGTAATTTTTTCTGTAAGCGGATCATCTGGTGCAATGCGGTTTTGGGTTCAACCGTAAGGGCATAGCAGGAGATATGTGGCACCTGTTTATCGATCAGGGTAGCAACATTTTTTTTCCAGTCTTCGTCACTGAGTAAGGGAGAACCATAGATCAGGTCGGCCGAAAAATTATCAAATCCTGCAGCCCGGATCATGTCGATACACTGTAATGAATCAGCTGCCGTATGGGCTCGGTTCATCCAGCTGAGTTCGGCATCCTGAAAACTTTGGATCCCCACGCTGAACCGGTTAATACCAAGGGCACGCCATTCGGATAATTTTGGTGCTGAAATATCATCGGGGTTGGCTTCTAAAGTTATTTCAGGATCCTTGCTTACAATAAATCGTTTTTTTATTGCTTCAAGTATAGCTTTCAGTGAACTGGTTTCTAACAAACTCGGTGTGCCTCCCCCAAAATAGATCGTATTCACTGGCAGTTCTTCTGTTCCGGTATGAAAGGGAGTTATTTGGATCTCTTTCAGGATCGCATCCAGCATTTCTTTTTGTGAACGGGTGGAAGTAGAGAAATGAAAATTGCAATAGTGGCAGGCCTGTTTGCAAAAAGGGATATGAATATAAATGCCCGGCAAAGATTTATGTTTTAGTCCCGGTAACTATCGGGATATTATTTTAGATTTGAATAACTGTAATGATAAAAATGATTATGATAGGCCGAAGGCTGTTGCTGTTGTTCATGCTGACCATCGGCATCCTGATTCCGGATGCCCGGAGCCAGGGCTCCAAAAACTACCGGCTGATCGTGTCGTTTGCCGACAAAGATAGCAACTTTCATCCCCCTGCTTTACAATTACAATCGCAATTTGCCGACAAAACCAGCTGCCTCAGTTATATCAATGCTTTGCCTTCCTTGCTCGGCACAAAAGGTTATCCTGCAGCATCGGTAGATAGTATGATGATCGGAGAAAGCTCCGCAGCAATAAAATTATTCTTGGGTAAGCAATACCAGTGGATCCGGCTATCGCCGGGAGTCATTGAAAAAAAAGCACTCACCGAAAGCGGGTTCATGGAAAAACATTTTGCCGGAAAATTGTTGAACATGCAACAATTGCAGCTGGTTCAACAAAGGGTGCTGTTGTTCTATGAACGCAATGGATATCCGTTTGCAGAAGTGTTTATGGATAGCATTCATCTCGACGATAATAAAATGGAGGCGGTACTGGGCAGCAGGAAAGGTCCGTTGTATCATATCGACAGCATTCGGGTAATGGGCAAGGCAAAAATATCAAATCGTTTTCTTCAACGTTACCTGAACATACCCAAGGGAAGTATCTATAACCGAGATAAACTAGAGCAGGTAAGTACCCGCATACTGGAACTTCCTTATGTACAGGAAATGCAGCACAACAATATTACTATGCTGGGTACCGGATCCATTCTTAACCTATACCTGGCGCCTAAACGCAGTAGCCAGGCCAATTTTTTGGTTGGGTTTTTACCGGCCAACGGACAAACGGGAAAGTTGCAGTTGACAGCCGATGTAAATTTAAATCTGAAGAATGCGCTGAGTGCCGGCGAAACTATTTTAGTGAACTGGCAGCAATTGCAGGTAAAATCTCCCCGGCTAAACCTCGGATACCAGCAGCCCTATATTTTTAATTCAGCTTTTGGGATCGATTTTAATTTCAACCTCTTTAAAAAAGACTCTACTTTTTTACAACTCAATGCACAATTGGGGTTGCAGTACATTGTATCGGCACACCAAACGGGTAAGGTATTCATGCTTTGGCAAAACAGTTTTTTATTGGGCACCGGAGTAGATACCAACCAAGTGATTGCTACTAAAAGACTACCGCCGAATATCGATGTGTCGGCCGTAAACCTGGGGGTTGATTATGAGTGGAACAGAACAGATTACCGGCTCAACCCGCGTACCGGTAATGAATTCATGCTAACCGCTTCTGCAGGATTAAAAAATGTAAAGAAGAATAGCGATATCCTGAACATCAAAGATCCCTCGTTCAACTATGCCAGTTTATATGATTCAGTGAAATCCAAATCCTATCAGTTCAGGATCAAATTGTCTGCCGCTCATTATTTCCCCATCGGAAAACAAGCGGCGGTAAAAACGGCTGTTCATGCGGGCTTATTCAGCAGTCAGCAAATATTCAGGAATGAGTTATTCCAGATCGGTGGCTATCGGCTGATGCGTGGCTTCGATGAAGAAAGTATCTATGCTACCCAGTATGCCGTGCTTACCGCTGAGTATCGTTACCGGCTTGCACTCAATTCATACTTGTTTGGATTTGTAGACGGGGGATGGGCTAAAGCCAAATACCAGGCAGTGAATCGGACGAATACGTTTTTGGGTACGGGGCTCGGACTGGCATTTGAAACCAAATTCGGGTTGCTGAATATCAGTTATGCCATTGGAAAAAGAGATGACGTGACCTTTAATATCCGGGAAGCCTCGAAAATTCATTTTGGGTATATCAATTATTTCTAAGCAGCGATTCATTCACAGAGGCTTAGTACATTTGCAATTAAATTATTTAATGGTGAGGCAGGTCATCCTTTTCTTGGTCATTTGCATAGCATGCCCCGCTTTATTGTTGGCACAAAACGATTCCGGATCGGTAAGAAAGGATACGCTTGTTAAACGCGATACGGTGATCAGCAAGGCCATCATCCCGGTTCATGTGAATCACTACGATTCAATGGTTTCAAGCCTCTTGATCGAAAACAAGTTTCTGCAAAACAAGGATGCTCCATCCAGTTTGGCTGTATCTTATAAAAAGACAAAATCAGCAGATGCCCTGTTTTATTTGCTGGCTGCACTGCTCCTGCTGTTGGCGGTATTCCGGTTCTTCTTTGCCCGCTACTTCAGTAATCTTTTCCGCGTATTTTTCAATAGTTCCTTACGGCAGGGGCAGTTTACCGATCAGTTGTTACAAGCCAAGCTTCCCTCGCTCTTGTTCAATATCTTTTTTATTCTCTGCGGAGGCATGTATAGTTATTTCATCCTGCTGCATTATCAATTGATCAATGACAGCAACTGGCTGGTGAGTATTGCCTTATGCGTTGGACTCGTTGGGCTGGTCTATTTTTCTAAATTCTGCATCCTGAAATTTACCGGATGGGTTACCGGATTTCATCAGGAAACCGATACCTATGTCTTTGTGCTTTTTTTGATCAACAAGATCATTGGGATCATATTGGTTCCTTTTATCGTGATCATTGCATTTTCAGAGTCATATATCGTTAATGCAGTTATCCTGACTTCATTTTTTTGTTTAGGCTCATTACTCGTTTTGAGATTTTTTAAATCATATGGACTGCTTCAACATCAATTGAAAATCAGTCGTTTTCATTTCTTTTTGTATTTGGTCGGAATCGAAATATTACCACTTTTGTTGATTTACAAGGGCTTAGTGATTTATTTGAATAAAAACATGTAAATTTGCGGTACTACTGGACTATTTAAGTATGACTAAAAACGGGGCAAAACAGGCTGCTTCAACAGCCAAAACGGTTAAGAAAATACTTATTACCCAGCCTAAGCCGGATGGCGAAAAATCGCCTTATTTCGACTTGGCCAGGAAGTATAGCTTGAGTCTCGATTTTCACCCCTTCATCGTAGTAGATGCCATTCCGTCGAAAGAGTTCCGCAAACAAAAGATCGATATCGCCAATTTTACCGCAGTCATTTTTACAAGCCGTAATGCCATTGATCATTTTTTCAGGATCTGCGATGAGATCAAATTGAGTATTTCTCAGGACACAAAGTATTTCTGCATAACAGAAGCTGTTGCCCTATATCTTCAAAAATTCATTCTGTATCGCAAGCGTAAGGTTTTTTATGGCGCCGACGGTACCAATAAAAGTCTGTTCGATGTGATCAATAAGCACAAGGACAACGAGAAATTCTTGTATCCCTGCTCACAGTCATTCGATAGTGAAATTACCAACTGGTTAAAATCGAATAATTGTGAATATGCTACACCGGTATTGTATAAGATCATCAGCAATGATATTACCGAAGTGATGGCCAAGAACTACGATGTGATCTGTTTTTTCACTCCCGGTGGTGTTAAGAGCCTGTTGGAAAATTTCCCCAAGTTCAAACAAAATGGTACCCGCATCGGAGCCTTTGGTGCCAATACTTTCAAGGCTGCTGAAGATGCAGGATTGGTACTTGATATCAAGGCCCCACAGCCTAAAGCGCCCAGTATGGTGAGCGCACTTGAGTTGTACCTTACTTCACTCAAAAAAAAGTAAGTCTGTTTTTTGAGCAATTGATTGGCTCAGCATTTCCCTTTTATACGCTTCAATTTTAAAGCATGTCAGCATCGCATACCAACCGGTTGATACAGGAAAGCAGTCCATATTTGTTGCAGCATGCAAATAATCCGGTTGATTGGTATCCCTGGGGAGATGAGGCCTTACAAAAAGCCAAAACCGAAAACAAACCCATCCTGGTGAGCATCGGCTATGCAGCCTGTCACTGGTGTCATGTGATGGAAAGAGAAAGTTTTGAAAATGAAACGGTGGCAGAATTTATGAATGCCCATTTCATCAATATAAAGATTGACAGGGAAGAACGTCCCGACCTCGACCATATCTACATGGATGCAGTTCAAACCATGACCGGAAGCGGGGGATGGCCATTAAATGTTTTTCTCACTACTGATGCCGAGCCATTTTATGGAGGAACCTATTTTCCCCCGGTAAAAATGCATAACCGTGGTTCCTGGACCGATGTATTACAAGCCATACATATTGCCTGGCAGGAACGTCCGGGTGAGATCAAGGATCAGGCAGCCCAACTGACCGGTCACCTGAAGAAATCGAATGCTTTTGCTGTACATGCCGATACGGAGCATGCCATTACCAATAATCGGGAACAGGCAGATGCCATATTTGAGCAGATCATGAAGCTGGCCGATAAGGAATGGGGTGGATTTGGGAGGGCCCCTAAATTCCCGCAGTTCTTTACCATACAGTTCCTGCTGCTGTATCATCATGCCACGGCTAATGAAGGGGCGCTGGGGCAGGCGATTTTGTCTATTGATAAACTGCTGGAAGGGGGTATTTATGACCAGGTGGGCGGTGGTTTGGCGAGATATAGCACGGATAATGAATGGCTGGCTCCGCATTTTGAAAAAATGTTATATGACAATGCCTTATTGATCCAGATACTTTCAGAAGCCTTCCAAATTACAGGGAACAGGGAATATGAGCGGGCAATCCGTAAAACGATTGGCTTTTTAGAACGGGAAATGATGCATCCCGAGGGTGGTTTTTACGCTGCCCTGGATGCAGATAGTGAGGGGGAGGAAGGTAAATTCTATGTATGGCAGCTAGCTGAAATTGAGGAGGAATTGCAGGGTGATTCGGCCTTGTTTTGCGAATTTTTTGATGTGTCGGCTAAGGGAAACTGGGAGGGGAAAAATATTCTTAGGATCTTAAAAAAACTATTTGATTTTGCCAATGAAAAAGGATTGGACCCTGTTCTCTTTGAAAAGAAAATAGACGAATGCCTTGATAAATTATTTGTAGCAAGAACAAAGCGTATACGGCCCATACTGGATGATAAGATCCTGCTGGGATGGAATGCCATGATGATCACCGCCCTGTGCAAAGCCTCTGCAGCATTGAATGATAGCGGATATGCAGCCCTCGCTAAAAAGAGTATCGAATTTTTATTTAAGCAATTGAGTAAGGATGGATCGGGGACAGATTTTTTTCATACGTACAAAAACGGACAGGCAAAATATCCGGCATTTCTTGATGACTATGCCTGTTTGATCCAGGCATGCATTCATTATCAGGAGATAAGTTCATCACTTCAATACCTCGATCATGCACAGGCACTCACCAGCCATGTGCTGGATAATTTCAGTGATGACGAGTCCGGTTTCTTTTTCTTTACCAACAGCAACCAATTTGATGTAATTGTCCGAAAACTTGAATATTATGATGGGGCTACCCCATCAGGCAATAGTATAATGGCGGGCAACCTTTTTTATTTATCCAGGGTATATGATCGGCCTATATGGGAGAAAACTGCTGATCAAATGCTCAACACATTAAAAAATGCCGTAATAAAATATCCAGGCTCTTTTGGGGTTTGGGCGTCTATATTATTGAAACAATGGATGGGTATTAATGAACTGGTGATTACGGGCCTTAAAACAGAGGGAATAAGGGCTCAAATTATGCAACAATACATTCCCAATAGCATCGTACTTAGTAGTTGCAAGCCGGTAAGCGGATTCCCCTTACTGGAAAGCAAGCGCTTCGAAACGGCAGGCCTGCTCTACTTATGCCGGGATTATACTTGTAAAGCACCTGTGCATACAGTGAAAGAGTTGCTTTTGGAAATACAAAAACGAGTTGAAATATAAACGCTATAGCACAATATTTAGGAAATTGACTCGTTTACCTTTATTGACTCTAATTCTTGTGAAGAAAATTAATTACAGATTCAACCATAAAATGATGATAATTCAAAATAATCATTACATTTGCCCAATACCCTCAAAGTTAAAAACAATGATGAATAGGTTGTTCTATTGCATAGCAATTATTGCTATGGTGGCTACGTCTAGTAGCTGTAAATTACTCGGCGGAAAAAATAAAGGTGGCGGTTCTCTGCCTAATGACGGGCAGTTGCATGGCGTTGCCCCTTCAACCCGCTGGAGTCTTCCAAAACCTCCGGGAATGGTATACGTACCACCTGGAACTTTCCATATGGGTTCAAGTGATGAGGATCTTAGTTATGCTTATACAGCTCGTAATAAGCAGGTATCTATTAGTGAATTCTGGATGGATGCCACTGAAATCACCAATAATGAATATCGTCAGTTCACCAATTGGGTACGTGATTCAATCGCCGCCAAATTAATGGGAGCTCCCTATATCAAACAGGTGAACGGAGAAGATAAAGTTGATTGGACAAAAATAAAGGCTATTAAATGGGGTGATAAAACCACCATGGAAAAGATCGATGCCATTATTTACACTCCAGACAACAGGATCGATCATAAAAAAGAATTGGATGCTACTAAAATAGTATACGAATCAGAAACTTTTGATTACCGTGCAGCAGCCCAGAACAGGGATGCTACCATACCGCGTTCAAAATTCATTGTCCGCAAGGCTGTTCCTGTTTTCCCCGACACATTGTGCTGGGTTAGGGATTTTGCCTACTCTTATAATGAGCCCATGTCTCAGAAATATTATAGTTATCCTGCTTTCGGAAATTATCCGGTTGTTGGGGTTAACTGGAAGCAGGCAACTGCATTCTGCGAATGGAGAACACATTTATTGAATGCGTACCTCCAATCTAAAAAGAGAGCACCTGAGTCTGATTTCAGATTACCAACTGAAGCCCAATGGGAATATGCAGCCCGTGGCGGACGTTCACAAGCTGATTATCCTTGGGGTGGTTACTATCTGAGAAATAAAAAAGGTTGTTTACTGGCCAATTTTAAACCTGGTCGTGGAAACTATCCTGAAGATGGTGGACTATATACCGTGAGAGCTGATGCTTACTGGCCAAATGATTTTGGTTTATATAATATGTCGGGTAATGTGGCTGAGTGGACCGCTTCTTTGTATTATGAAGGAGCCTACAATTTCCAGCACGATATGAACCCCGATATTCGGTATAACGCCAAAGAATCTGACAGGCCCCGCGACAAACGTAAAGTGGTGCGTGGTGGTTCATGGAAAGACGTTGGATACTTCCTGCGTTGCGGAACTCGCTCTTATGAATACCAAGACACAGCAAAATCATACATCGGTTTCCGTTGTGTGATCGATCTGCCGGCTGAATCAAAGAAACGTGGTAAATAAAAATTCCCAAAACTAAAGAAACTATTAACAGTACCTGCATGCATCATGCAGGTACTTCATAAATTTTTGTGTAATTAAATTTTAAAATAAACTCCCAGTTCAAACTTTAAATTCTTAAATCATGCCTCACAACAAAAGAACATTTTTGACCTTAATTGATGTATTGGTAAGTGCAGGTGCTGCGGTAATCATCTTTGCAGCATGGGCAAAACTTACTCACCAGTCTTACGCTGACTTAATGCTAACTGTGGGTATGTGGACAGAGACAGGTATCTTCTTGGTTTATGCAGCTATTGAGTGGATCAAACCAAAACATCATGAGGAAGATGACGAACCGAATGAAGGCGTAGAAAATCCTTCTTTGGTTTCTATGGACAAAATGTTACAAGAAGCAGACATCACTCCGGCTAATCTTAAAAAACTGGGTGAAGGTTTCAATAAATTACATGGTACCGTAAGCAACCTGCATGAAGTAGGTGATGTAGTTAAATCTACCGGCGACCTGAATAATAAAACAAAAGAAGCTACCGTTGCTTTGGGCAATATGACCACTGCTTTTGCTAGTAGCGCTGCAACGATGGGTTCTTTCAGCAGTGCTGCTGAAAGTGCAAAAGGTTTCCATGAGCAGGTACAGGTGTTGACCAAGAACCTGGGTTCATTGAATACCATTTATGAACTGGAGTTAAAAGAAAGTAATAATCACCTGAAGTCTTTGAATACATTCTATGGTAAACTGGCTGAAGCCAGCCAAACTATGATGGGTACTGTAGAAGATGCAACAAAAGCAAAAGAGCAGATCGGTACATTGGCCAATAATTTGGGCAAACTGAATGCGGTGTATGGCAATATGCTGAGCGCAATGCAGGGACGTTAATACGTTTTTCGTTTTCTGCTTCATGCAACAACTATTGCGTTGTGTATATTGAAGAAAACCTGAAACCTAGAACTAACAAAAATCTTAACACAGTAAATCTAAAATATTATGGCTTTACCTAGAGAGCCCCGACAGAAGATGATCAACATTATGTATTTGGTGTTGACAGCTATCCTGGCGCTGAACGTATCTGCAGAGATATTGGAAGCGTTTAAAACGGTGGACAAAAGTTTGCAGGTCTCCAGTAAAAACCTGACAAATGCGAATACTACCTTGTACGAGTCTTTGGCATCTAAATTGAATGATGATAAGTATAAAGATCAGGCAAGGAAATGGCAACCTAAAGCAGAGCAAGCTAAAAATCTTTCAGCTGATATCATCAAATACATGGAAGATCTGAAAGTATCACTTAAAAAGAATGCAGGGTTGACAATCAAGGCCGACGGATCTGAAAGTTTTAAAGAAGATAATCTGGAAGCTTCTACACGTTTGTTTGAAAAAGATAAGAAGGGAGAAGAACTGAAACAAAAACTGGATGCTTATAAAGTAGCCATGTTGGCCATTGACTCTTCTTTTGCCGGACAGTTTGCCAATAATTTCCCAGTAAATACTGAACCTGTTCAAACAAAAACAGGCGTTAAAGATTTTACCCTGGGTTATTTTCATATGACACCCACTGTTGCTGCACTCACTATGTTGAGTAAGTTCCAGAACAATGTAAAGAATGCTGAAAACCTGATCGTAAGCTATTGTCATAGCAAGATCGGTTCTGTAGAATATGTATACAATCAGTTTAAACCCATCATCGGTACCAGTTCTACATACCTGATGCCTGGTGAAGACATGACGGTTACAGCCGGTATTGGTTCATTCAGTACTGCAGCTAGTCCAATCATTACCATCAACGGTGTTTCTAAACCGGCAGATGAGAATGGTGTGGCAGTGAATACATTTAAAGTATCCGGTTCTGGTTCTATTCATGTAAAGATTAATTATAAAAAACCAGATGGTACAAGTGATATGGTTGAAAAAGATATTCCTTATACCGTAGGACAACCAAGTAGTGCAGCTGTTTCTTTGGATAAGATGGACGTGTTCTATATCGGTCTTGAAAATCCGATCACCATTGCCTCACCAACAGGTATGGAGCAAACTGGTGTTAGTGGTACTGGTTGTACAATCAATGGTTCTGGTCCGAAAAGAACAGTTTCTGTTACTGCTCCCGGAACTTGCAGCATCACCATTACACCTAAAGGAAGTACTCCATATAATCATTCATACAGGATCAAAAGAATTCCTGAGCCATCATTTATGGTGGGTTCTGGAAAGGCCAGGATGCCATCGGTTGACATGAAGAGCCAGCAGTTTTGCAGGGCTGATATGGGTCCGGATTTTATCTATGATGTACATTATACCGTGGTTAGTGCTACCGTATATTTTTCAGGTGCCAATTTCAATAATGTGGTTACTACTTCGATCACCGGAAATAGTTTAGCTCCATTAGGTCAATATTTGCAACGGTGCGGACCAGGATCTGTAGTATCATTCGACAATATTAAAGTATCAGGCCCTGATGGAATTAGGGTAATTGATGGTAAATCATTTGCATTGTATTAATCGTTTATTAATAAAGAAGAGCTATGAAAAAGCGTTTGGTAAAATATCTTTCTTTGGCAATTTGCTTTTGCATGCTTGCCGGTGTGGTGGATGCACAAAAAAAAGTGATCCGTAATAAATCAACCCGCAAAGTTGCAAAAGGACAAACAAAGGCAACCGTAAAACCTACGGTAGCTGTTGTAGATTCCATTAAACCGGTAGTTGTGGCCCCGCTGCCTATACCCGTAAATGACAGTCTGCCTCTGAAGAAAGTGCTTAAATCATTGCGCCCCGATGAGGCCGTAACCGGAGGCGACGACAATCGTGATCGTACACCACTGGGTTATGAAAACCTTCGGATCGATGATGCGATGTTCCGTCATAAGATATGGCGTGAGATCGATACCCGTGAGAAGATCAACCTACCCTTCAGGTATTCGGCTGATGAAAATAATGGTAACCAGCGTTTCATTTCTATTTTGTTACAAGCCATTCAGGATAGTGTAGTAACTGTATTCAGTAATATTGATGACAGGTTCACTACACCTATGACAAAATCTGATGTGGCCAAAGCAATAGGAGGAGAACCTATTCCAGTTAAACAATATGATTCATTAGGTAATGAGATTGGCGTGGTTATGAAGGCGAGAGAGATCAATCTGGATTCCATCTATAAGTTTCACATAAAGGAAGAAGTGATATTCGATAAAGAAAGTTCTCGTTTATTCTGGAGGATACTGGGTATTGCTCCGGTGATGAATGTGATCAATTCACAGGGTATCAATCTTGGCGAATCTGAAGTATTCTGGGTATACTATCCTGATATGCGTCCTGTTTTTGCCCGTTATGAAGTATATAATGGAAAGAATTTCGGGGCACGTATGACCTGGGAAGAATTATTTGAAAGCAGAATGTTCTACGGAAGGATCATTAAAAGCACGATCGATAATCCGTATGATATTGCTTTGAAAAATTATCCTGGTGTGAAAGAAAATACTATGTTCCAGTTAATGGAAGGAGAAAATATCAAAGAGAAAATATTTAATTACGAACAAGACCTCTGGAGTTACTAATTCCGGATCAACTAAAAAAACCGTCTAGCCTGAGGCAAGACGGTTTTTTTATGCCTGCACCGTCCGGCATATACCCTGTTTGTGGTATTTTTTATATCAAACTGACCCCTTACCTTCGTTTCGGTTTTTCATAGGATATTGGATTTTAAAGCGGGGTTGGATTTCTATCCAGACCCCTTATTTTTTTCCGGCTGGGGCTGTTGGATTTGCCGTGAAATAGTCAACAAGGATGCCTGCTTTTTTCTTTCCTACAATATTTTCAAGGGCCCCTTGATCTTGTTTTCTGATATTCGTAATTGATTTAAATGCTTTCAATAACAGGGCTGTACTGGCCTTGCCAATTCCGATTACCTGTTCCAACTCATTGGTAAAAGTTCCTTTGCTGCGCAGGTTCCGGTGATGTGTGATGCCAAACCGATGCACTTCATCCCGGATCAGCCGAACCAGTTTCAGGCTTTCACTGTCCCAGGGTAATTTTATCGACTGGGTATCGCCCCGAAAAAAGATCTCTTCTTCATTTTTTGCAAGCCCAACCACGGTGGTCTTGCCGGTCAAATGCAGTTCATGGATGCTCTGCATAGCAGCGCTTAACTGCCCTTTGCCGCCATCGATGATGACCAGCTGAGGCAGTGGACTATTTTCTTCTACGAGGCGTTTATATCGCCTGTATACCACTTCTTTCATGGTGGCAAAATCATTGATGCCGATTACCGTTTTTACATTGAACCGTCGGTAGTCTGATTTACTGGGTTGCCCCTGTTTAAAACATACCATGGCTGAAACGGGGTAGCTGCCCTGAAGATTTGAATTATCGAAACATTCAATATGCATCGGCAATACAGGCAATTGCAGGTCTTTCTGCAATTGGTGTAAAATTTTAATTTTTTCTGCTTCCGTTTTTTCTTCAAGGTTCAGCATTTTCTTATGCCTCAGTTCTTCACGAAAATGAACCACATTTTTTTCTGAGAGCTCAAGCAGTTTTTTCTTATCCCCGGTCTTTGGAATGGTAATGATGGTGTCTGCCTCAGGGAATTCAATAGGCATCGGTACAATGATCTCCTTCGCCTCACTATTGAATGTATGTCTCATAGTAGCCACGGCAAATGCAAGCATTTCTGCAGCAGGTTCATCCAGTTTCTTTTCAAATAGCAGGCTTTTGGTTTGTACAATACTGCCATTGGCCACAGCGAGGTAATTGACATAAGCAAAGTTTCCATCCTCATACAGGTTGAATACATCCACTGTGCCAATACGGGTATTCACCACGGCCGACCTGGATTGATACTGTTGCAGGTATTCAATTTTCTTCTGAAAACGGTCAGCTTCCTCAAACTCCAGGTTTTTTGCATGCTCCAGCATTTCCTTTTTAAAATACTGGATCACCGGAGCAAGTTTACCTTTCAGCAGATTGGTTAGTTGTTGCAGGTCCTGCTGATAATTTTCGGCGCTTTGTAATCCTTCACAAGGTCCCTTGCAATTGCCCAGATGGTATTCGAGGCAGACCTTGAATTTCCCTTTTTTAATATTGTTTTCTGTGAGGTTTA
>CAIRHQ010000009.1 GCA_903878475.1 uncultured Bacteroidota bacterium
GCAATGAGCAGGGTCTTTGCATGAAATAACAGCGATACCACAAGCAGGATGGCCATGGCTGCACCAATGACCAAGTATACCGAGGGTAACCCTTCGCGGTACATGGGTATTAGGAATGAAAAATAAACCAATGCCAATCCGGTTTCGCCCTGCAGTATCGACAACAATGCCGGAGTGAAGGCGATAGCAGCAGCGATCATCTGTGATTTTGGTTTTTTAAAATCGATCTCGGGCATCGACAGATATTTCGACAAGGCGAGGGCAGTGAAAATTTTACCCAGTTCTACCGGTTGCAGATTCATGAAGCCAAGCGGTATCCAGCTCTTTGACCCCTTGATCTCTTTCCCTACCACAAAAGTGGCCAGGATCAGCAGGATGCCGATGAGATAGGATAGGTTGGCCGTGGCAGTAAACAGTTTACTATCGGTAAGCAATATAAAAATAGCCAGCAGGCAACAGGCGCCAAAATAGAACAATTGCTTGCTGTAATTTTTCTTGAAGCCCAGCAGGCTTTGCATCAAAGGATCATCAGTGCGGAATTCCACCGAAAAGATACAGATCAATCCAATGATGCTGATCAGCATATACAGCATCACGGTGACCCAGTCGATACCTTTTGATATGGAAGCATTTTTATGATACATGGATTGGGTGCAAAGGAGTTTGAAGCATTTGGTTTAAAGTTTAAGGTTTAAAGGGCGCCGCTGATGCAAATCACTATTTTCTTAGTTGCCTTTTTTTATACTATCCTGTGAATTTGTTTTTCTTTTTTCATTGGGCAAAATACCCAATGGCTTCTCTGTTGGATTTCTGCCGCTGCTGTCTTTTTTAGGTTGCCCTTTTTTCAGGGCCTCCTTGTCTTTCTGCAATTTATCCAAAGCACCTTCATCATCATTATCATCCAGTCCGATAGTATCTTTCATGATCCGGATAAAGCCTTTGGCGATCAGGTAGGCTGAGTCTCTCGCATGCATTAAAGAATCCTGCCTGTTCTGCTCTCTGAAGATCCTGCCAGGAATCAAATTGAGCTTCGACAATTGTTCAATGCGGGCCAACCTCCCTTTATCAGTAATGCTATCCTTCAGGTATTTTTCGATCATCAGGCCCACTATCGGTGCTGCATAGGTGCCACCAAATCTTCCGCTGTTCTCCACCACGCACATGATCGCGATCTTTGGATTATCGCGGGGCGCAAATCCGCAGAAAAAAGAGTGGTTCTGTTGTTTCACACCACGATAGTAATTTTCCACGGTACCGGTTTTACCGCAGATGGTGATGCCTTCTACTTTGGCGCCCATGCCTGTTCCTCTTTCTACCACGCCCTGCATCCCATCGTGCACCACTTCAAATACACTGTCGGGGATATCGATGGTCCTGTTCTTTTCCTGAAAGCGGGTGAGCAGCCCGTACTTATCACCACCTTCAATGGAATCGATCAGGTGCGGGATCTTATACCAGCCCTTATTGGCGATATAGGCCATTTCATTGGCCACCTGAATGGGAGTAACATCCACTTCACCCTGACCAATACTTACTGAGCGGAAATTACAATAACCCCATCGGCCGGGACCATAAATTTTAGGATCATTGAAATAGGCGGGAGTGGGAATATTGCCTCTTTTTTCAGAAGGAACATCCACGCCTAACTTATGACCTAACCCGAACGCGTACATGTACCTGTCCCAGGCCGCCAGACTACTATCTACATTGGGATATTTGGGGTTGTTGATCACCCGTTGCATCACCGTAGCAAAATAAGTATTATCAGATATCGTGATGGCATTGCGCAGATCGAATGTGCCGCGGTCGAGGCATTTCATGGGGTTTCCCCCACCGCAACCATAAAAAGCCCCTGAACAGGATACCGTGAAATGGGTATTGATCACCCCTTCATGTAAAGCGACGAGCGCCTGCAAGGTTTTAAAAGTAGATCCTGGCGAGTAGCTGGCACTAACCGAACGGTTCAGCAAGGGCAGTGCAGGATTGAGCAACAACTCGGCAATATGCTTTTTTCTTTCGGAGCCGGTAAGGAGTTTGGGTTTAAAGGTAGGACTGCTCACCATGGCCAGTATGCCCCCGGTTCTTGGATCAATGGCTACAATGGAACCCAGTTTATTTTCCATGAGTTTTTCGCCTAGTTCCTGCAATTCAATATCCAGCGCAGCATGCATATTCTGTCCGGCAATGGCCACGGTATCATATTTACCCCCTTCAATTCTTTCGGTAAGGCGGTTCTTATTATCACGTTTCCACAATTCAATGCCGCGCTGCCCCATCAATACTTTTTCATAACTTTTTTCAAGCCCAACTTTTCCGATATAATCACCGATCTGGTATCCTTCATATTTTGGATTTTTGAGGATATTAGAATCTACTTCACTGAGGTAGCCCAAGATATTTCCACCGGCATCGAAGGGATAATCGCGGATGGAACGTTCCTGCAAATAATAGCCGGGAGCAAACTTGAACATGCTCTCCTGTATCTTGGCCATCTTTTCATTACTCAAGGAAGCTTCAAACACAGAAGCGCGGAAACTTTTATTCTTAATGATGGCATTGATGATCCGCTTATGAAATTCGGCAGTATCAATATTGAGGATATTACAAAGCGCCAGCGTATCAGAGCCTTTTAGTTTTGAGGGCGTCACCATCAGGTCGTAGATGGAAGTGTTTTGCAAAATGGACCTTCCCCTGCGGTCGAACACGATACCACGATCTGGGTAGATCACTTTTCGAAAAGTTCCCTGATCATCTGCCTGTATCCTGTATTTGGAAGAGAACAACTGGAGATTGGCCAATTGCATGATGATGATGGCAAACATGCCGATGAACACCAGCATGATCACATTTTTTCTAGATTGATTGAATACGGGCAATGCGTTTAATATTTATCATGACCGACTTATTTCATAGTCGGAGTATGTTATGCTGTTAAATGGTATTCGTCTTAAATTTCTGTTTTCGCACGATCAGCAGTTCGGTAATGATGATCAACAATAAACTGATGGCGGTTGACAAAATCGTTTTGATCAAAAAGTACCAGATATTTCCGAACTGCCAGGCTTCCAGCAAAAACAGCCAGGCATGATGAATAAAAGTTAGTACCCCGGTAAAGATCAGGTAGGGCATCATGCCCCCCATACTTTTAATGGAAGGTTCTTCATAATTGGTATCGGCACCTTCCTGTGGAATGAACAGGTTGATGAGGAATGGCCGGAAGTAGGCAATGAGCACACAGGCAGCGCTATGAAAACCATATTGGTGCCGGAAGCTGTCGAGCGCGAAACCCAGTGCAAAGGCCACGATCAGTTGCCAGCTGCGTTTCATCCGGAAGGGCAGCCAGAGAATGAACAGGAAATAGAGATAAGGCGTAACCATCTGGTGCAGGTGTATCTTATCGAGCACAAAAACCTGTACCCCTATGAATAAGGCAAAACGAATGAAATATTTGATGAAGCTACCCATGCTTGTTGCCGGTTATTGATTTTTCTTTTTTGCTTTATCCAAGATATTATTAATGGCCTCCGTTTGTTTATTATCAATGATATAAACAAACTGCAGGTTGTAAAAATTTGCTGATGACCTGAGTTTGATCAGGAAATTACTGGAAGTTTTTTCAGGGATCACTTCCTCTACCACACCAATGAGCATTCCTTTTGGATAACTGGTGCTGTACCCGCTGGTGATGATGGTATCGCCCTTGGCAACCTTGGCTGTTTTAGGAATGCCGGTCAGGGAAAGCAGGTTGGGTAATTTTCCATCCCAGCTGATGGTACCGGTTTCACCGCCATGCATCAGTTTACCGCTGATCAGGCTATTCTTATGCAGCAGGCTCATCACCACGGCGTAGTCGTTGCTCACTTCAGTGATCATGCCTACCACACCGGTATTGGGTTCTATCACACCCATGCCCTCTTTCAATTGTTGATTGGCTCCTCGGTGCAATACAATAAAATTATTTTGGGAGGATACGGAGTTGTACACCACTTTGGCATCCAGGTAGAGGTATCGCCGGTAGCGTTCCAGTGAATCAACCTGGATGGAATCAATGACGGTTCGGCTGGCCGTATCCGGTATTTCGAAATCTGATCTTAGTTTATTGAGCAGGATGCCATCGGCCTTCACCAGTTCGTTATTGGTATTTTTTAGCCTGAAATAATATTCTACTCTATTGACCTGATCATTGATCTTTCCGGTTACCTGGTTGGCTGAATTGCTGAAGAGGGCATTGTGGTAACGGCTATAATGTACAATGAAATAGATGCTGAATCCCTGCAACAACAGGAACAACAGAAAATTAAAATAACGGCGGATAAAAAGAAAGATGTTGCGCACCGAGAGAGTTATTTGTTGTTATGCAGTTTCACGTCTTTTTTGGAGGTTAACGGGTAAGATCAGGGCCTGAAATGGTAAAGTTTTTTTAGGAATCGGATGCAATCCATGAATGCAGCAGTATCCAATCATACCATCTACCTCATCACAAACGGATACCGGTCATAATGCTTCAGGGCAATACCTGTTCCGCGAACCACACTTTTCAGCGGATCATCAGCCACATGAACAGGAAGTTTGATCTTGGCATTCAGCCTTTTGTCTAACCCCCTCAACAATGCACCACCACCGGTGATGTACAAGCCTCTGCGGTAAATATCGGAAGCCAGTTCGGGCGGGGTAGTTTCCAGTGCCTTTAAGATGGCTTCTTCAATTTTAAAAATGCTTTTGTCCAATGCCTCGGCCACTTCCTGATAGCTCACCATCACCTGTTTAGGTATTCCGGTTACCAGGTCTCTTCCGTTCACGGGGATATCATCGGGTGGGTTATCGAGGTCTTTCATAGCAGCGCCCACCTGAATTTTGATCTGTTCGGCGGTACGTTCTCCGATGAGTAAACTATGGTAACGGCGAAGGGCCTCCATGATATCGGCTGTAAATTCATCTCCGGCAATTCTGATACTTTGGTCGCACACGATACCTGCCAGGGCGATCACGGTGATGCCGGTGGTACCCCCTCCAATATCGATGATCATATTGCCCACAGGCTCTTCTACGTCGATACCGATACCCAGTGCAGCGGCCATGGGCTCATGAATTAGGTAAACTTCCTTGGCTCCGGCCTGCTCGGCACTGTCGCGCACCGCTCTTTTCTCCACCTCGGTGATGCTGCTGGGAATGCAGATCATCATGCGCCAGCTGGGTGCAAATAAGGGTTTCTTGGGATAGATCATTTTGATCATTTCCCTGATCATCAGCTCGGCAGCATTAAAATCTGCGATCACTCCATCTTTCAGGGGGCGAACGGTACGGATGCTTTCGTGGGTCTTTTCATGCATCATCAATGCCTTCTTGCCCACGGCCAATATATTTTTCGGATTGTTTCTGTCCAGCGCCACGATCGACGGTTCATTCACCACCACTTCGTCATTATGGATAATGAGGGTATTTGCGGTACCCAAGTCGATGGCAATTTCTTGCGTAAAAAAGTTAAAAAGGCCCATATATTTTTATCTGAAAGGAGTGGTCAATGTTGAATGCAAAGTTGGTGGAAAATATTTGAATAAACAACCGCAAACCCTTTATTTTTCAACATTTTAGCGTTTTTTTTAAAAGAGGGTCAGCCGTCAGAAGAAAGGGTTTTATCGGCAAATACTAATTTTTTTAGTACGAAAATGGGCTGTAGAAATGCGTGAAAATCATGCTGCGTTTACGCCTAAAAGTTAGTTATACAGTGATCACTTGAATTCGTAGCCGATATCGTTGCGGAAATACAGGTCCTCGAAATACAGGTGTTCCAACACGTCATTGGATCGCTGCACCGCTTCCGTGATGCTGTTACCAAATGATGTAACTGCGAGTACACGTCCACCGTTAGTAACCACTTCTGCTGCTTTTTGCACGGTACCACAATGAAATAATATACTGTTGTCGGGCAGTTGCCGATCCAACCCGCTGATGGGTTTATCTTTTTCATAATCCTCCGGATAACCTCCGCTTACTGCCACCACCGTAGCCACAGTGCGAGGATCAACCTCCATCGTAATTTCGTTTAGCCGTTGCTGTGATGTTGCTTCAAATAGGGCAACCAGGTCATTCTTGATGCGCGGGATCACCGTTTCTGTTTCCGGATCACCCATGCGGCAATTGTATTCGATCACATAGGGCTCCCCCTGATTGTTCATTAATCCGATGAACACAAATCCTTTGTAATCCAGTTTGTCTTTTTTAAAACCCGCAATCGTAGGGGCGATCACTTTTTCATTTACGCGTTGTAAGAATGCTTCATCGGCAAATGGAAGCGGACTCACTGCACCCATGCCACCCGTATTCAGTCCGGTATCACCCACTCCTATTCGCTTATAATCCTTTGCAGACGGCAATATCACGTAGTGCTCGCCGTCGGTGAGCGCAAACACGCTCAATTCAATTCCTTGCAAAAATTCTTCCACCACCACTTTTTTTCCGGCTTCCCCAAACTTATCACTGTGTATCATCAGTTCATATTCCGACAAAGCTTCCAGATGATTCATACAGATCATCACCCCTTTTCCGGCAGCCAGTCCATCAGCTTTCAATACTACCGGTAACGCCTGCTCCCTGATATACTCAATACCTTCTTCATAATTGGCTGCTGTAAATTCTCGGTAAGCTGCCGTGGGTATCCCATGCCGTAGCATAAACGCCTTGGCAAAAGATTTGCTCCCTTCCAACTGTGCCGCCTGAGCAGATGGCCCGATCACCGGTATATGTTTAACCGACGCGTCTTTTGCAAAAAAATCATAAATGCCTTTCACCAATGGCTCTTCCGGTCCTACCACTACCATCCCAATATTATGTTCAACACAAGCCTTGGCAATGGATCTAAAATCGGTAACCGATAAAGGAAGATTGGTGCCGCATAAAGCGGTTCCGGCATTACCCGGAGCAATGAACAATGCACTGCAACGATCGCTTTGTTTGAGTTTCCAGGCGAAAGCGTGTTCCCTTCCTCCCGATCCAATCAATAAAATATTCATGAATTAATTACTTAAAAATGATGCTTGATTTCTGTTTGCAATTTAAAGTTCTTGTGGCTCATTTGCCTCATTAATTTAGGATCTCCCTTGTACATATCTGTTTTTTGTCATGTATATTAAAAAAATGAGAAGAGGGAAATGACCATACTAAAAAGAATTTCACTATTTTGAGATGCTAAATTTTACTACACGAGCATTTAAAACAACTACACATGAGTGACCAAGCAACACCACAAGGACATCCCAAGGGACTATACGTACTGTTCATCACTGAAATGTGGGAACGGTTTAGTTATTATGGAATGCGTGCCATCTTCATCTTATACATGGGTAAGGCATTGCTGTTTGATAAAGCACTTTCCTCTCAGATCTATGGCAGCTATACCGGTTTGGTTTACCTGACTCCCTTGATCGGCGGTTATATTGCCGATCGGTATTGGGGCAACAGAAGATCCATCATCACCGGGGGCGTTCTGATGGCCATCGGACAGTTTATGATGTTTGCCAGCGCCAGTATGTATACCAATGTAAGTCTGGCTTCCACCATTATGATCGCAGCACTGGTTTTTATGATCGTAGGTAATGGTTTCTTCAAACCCAATATCTCTACCATGGTGGGTCAGTTGTACCCCAAAGGAGATAAAAGAATAGATTCGGCCTTTACCATTTTTTATATGGGCATTAACCTGGGCGCTTTTATTGCTCCATTGGTTTGCGGTGGACTGGCAGGAAGCGGAGATGACCCATCAGGTTTTAAATGGGGATTCTTTGCAGCGGGCGTGGGTATGATATTGAGTACACTTTTGTTTATCTGGCTCAAGAATTTTTATATCGTTACACCCGAAGGTGAACAGATCGGTGAAAAACCCAATAAAGCACGTGAACAGGAAGCAGCTGATGCATTGGTAGCAGCTGGTGGCACCAAAGTAGTTACCACTGCTTTCCCACCAAAATTATTTGCGATCTGGGGCAGCGTTGCTGTAACATTATTTTGTGTGTTTTTTATCGGTGTGAAATTTGACCTCATCGGATCTTCCATCTTCTCTCTCGCGATCGCTGTTCCGGGTTTAATCATCAGTGATCCTAACCTGTCTAAAATTGAAAGAGAAAGGATCTGGGTAATTTATATCGCCTGCTTCTTCGTGATCTTTTTCTGGAGCGCTTTCGAACAGGCCGGTGCTTCATTAACATTCTTTGCTGATGAAAAAACAAACCGCGACCTGGGCCTTATCGTTTCACAAAATATGTCGCGCGGCATCATTATAGCTTTAATCGCCATCGTGGGATACCTTTTATTCTGGATCTTCAAAAAAATGCAGAATGAAAAACCAATGTTGAAAGAATTGATCATGGTATTGCTGATCGCTTCCATTGCCTACTTTGTTTACCTGATCGTAACCATCCCGGCTACCGGACTTGATCTGAGCGTTGTTCCGGCTTCGTTCTTCCAAAGCATCAATGCCATTGCCATTGTAATTTTTGCACCTTTCTTCGCCTGGCTCTGGACCAAACTGGGAAGCAGGAATATGGAACCGGCTTCACCTTTCAAACAGGCACTGGGATTATTCTTACTGGCTGTTGGTTACCTCGTGATCGCATTCGGTGTTAAAGGACTGATGCCCGGTGTTAAGGTTTCTATGATGTGGCTGATCGCCCTGTATACCATCCATACTTTTGGTGAACTGTGTTTATCTCCTATCGGATTATCGATGGTGAATAAACTGGCTCCTGTAAAATTTGCCTCCCTGTTGATGGGTGTATGGTTCCTGGCCAATGCTACCGCCAATAAATTTGCCGGACAATTGAGTTCTTTATACCCCGAACAAATGGTGTCTACCGAACTGGTAGCAGAAGTAAAATCAACTTTCAATTTCGACATCCTGAAATCAAATGCAAAGGGTGAAGATTATAAAGGCAGCACTGCCTATACTTTTGAAATGCTTGATTATTCCAAAATAACCGATAAGGATGAAAGAACAAAACTGGTTACTTTGTTAGAAACAAAAGGCCTGAATAAAGAAAAATCCTTCATCGGATTCCAGGTTAAAAATCTATATGATTTCTTCATGATCTTTGTGTTCATGGCCGGCATAGCCTCCGTGATCCTGTTCTTTGTGAGCAAAAAACTGGTGAAGATGATGAATGGAATCAGGTAAAATAATTGATGGATTTAAAAAGGCTGTTCTTAAATGAACAGCCTTTTTTTATGACAGTCTTGCATGATAAAACTTGTAGCAAGCATTCGTTATTTAAATAAAATTCAACTGATCAAATTTTTTCCCCAGGATCATTTGATCATCGGCCCCCAGCCATTTATGTAACACGGTGGCATAAACGCTTTTAAAATCAACCTGGTGACGCAGGTCGCCTTCATCCAGATTACCTAGGTTGGGCATGGCATTGATCAGACCTTTCTGTTTTAATCCACCCCCCATAAAGAACATATTGTTTGCCGTTCCGTGATCGGTTCCCCCGCTGGCATTTTGCGTTACCCGCCTGCCAAATTCGCTAAAGGTCATCATCAGCACATCATCGAACCGATGGTTCTTTTTCAGGCCGTTGCTAAAGGCCTTCACCGCATCATTGAGTTCGGTGAACAATCTTTTTTGCTGCCCCTCCTGGTTCACATGGGTATCAAAACTACCCAGACTAACATAATAAACCTTGGTATTAATATCAGAAAAGATCAGCGAAGCAATGGTCTTGAGGTCTTTGCCCAAACCGGTATCGGGATAGGTTTCGCCGGAGGGGTGAGACTGTGTTTGCTGATAAATATATTCTGCACTGCTCAATGTTTCGCGCATGGTCTTGTATAAATAATCCAGGTTGCCAGCTCCCTTAGCTACATGATCAGCAGAAAGATCTTTAAAATATTTTCCGGCGGCACTGTTGAAGAGACGCTTTGGATCTTTGAAAGCCAGACCCTTGCTTTCAGTTCCTTTCAAGGCCAGACTGAGCACATCATCCAGTTCCATGGCCTGGGTTGGTTTATCGCAACCATGGCATTGGGCATCCAGGTAGCGGCCCAGCCAACCCGTATTCACAAATTCATTGCTGGCGCTGGCGGTTTGCCAGATATCCATACTGCGAAAATGCGAACGATCAGGATTGGGATATCCAACACTATTCAGGATCGACATATTGCCCTCGTCGTACAAATTTTTAAAATATTCCAATGCCGGATTTAATCCTACTTCATCGGTGATCGATAAAGCCTTATCCTTTGCGATGCCCAATTTTGGACGAAGCTGATAATAAATATCATTGCGCACCGGGATCACGGTATTCAGTCCGTCGTTGCCCCCGCTGAACTGGATAACCACTACCACTTTATTTCCGGGAGGCACCATCTGGGGCCGTTGCAGTGCAGATAAAAATCTGGGCATCATGAGCGAAGCCGTGGCCAGGGAACCTGTTTGTAAAAATGTTCTGCGCTTAAAAAGCATGTGGGTTAATTTTTATAATTAATTTTCAATGTTGCGGTACACTAACACAATTGATATTCGGGAGTACTCATCAGATTTACGATGGCGCTTTTAATAAAATTCTCCCGGTTCTCCTGATTTAAATATTTTTCCAGCATAGTATTGCTTGATCGGGTGGGCGTTTGAAGCACCGTGGCGGCGATCTGTTGCAACAGGTTTTCACGCGCTACTTTTTCAAAAATGGCCGTAACCGAAGGCCAGTCAATCTTTGCTGCCCCACCCTGTACCGATGCCTTGAGGCGCTTCATCCCCATATCCATCATCTGCCCCATCATGGCATCATCATCGCTCTTGGGATGCAGGTCCATCACATCATTGGCCGATAGGATCTGGGGAAGTCTTAACCGCAGCATCAACGAACTGCTGTCGATCCATGTTTTTCCTCCGGGCCATCCCGCTACATTGGGTGGGTAAAAAAGTACTTGCCCTAGTACCCGCTGAAACAGCAATTGTGCCTGATCAGATTCCAGTTCCATCGGCAACAACCTGCGAATGCCGGCCAGCAACACGATGGGAGATTTTATGATAATGCCGATATTCTTTTCGTCATAGAACCAGTCGCTCGTAAAAATATCTTCCAGCAATAGTTTGATATCATACCCATTCTTGAAAAAGCGATTAGCCAGCCAGGTTAGTTTGCTTTCATCTACGGTTTCATTCACTAAGAACACATATAATTTTCTGCAGATGAAATTGGCTGTTTGCTGTTGTGATAATAATATATCAAGCACATCATCCCCATTCCAGTTACCGGTTTTGCCCAGGATGGTCTTTTCGCCATCATCGTGCTGCATTTTCCGAAACTGAAAATCTCCCTGCAGGTTGAACCCCCATCCGGTAAAGGCCCGGGCGGCTTCTTTTACATCGTTCTCGGTATAATTGCCACGCCCCATGGTAAACAGTTCCATCACTTCACGGGCAAAATTTTCATTGGGGTGTTGTTTTTTGTTTTGCTGATTATTCAGGAACTGAAGCATGGAGGCGCTTTTACTCACCGCCTTCAGCAGTTCTTTGAAATTGCCGAGCGCATTTTCTCTAATGAGCTGTAGTAGTTCCTGCTGATAATAGCTGTTGATCACCCGGCAGGCGAAATGGCCATGCCAGAACAGGCTCATCTTTTCCCTTAACTGGGCCTCGCTGTTGATCATTTCATTGAGCCAGCGGATATTCAGACTTTTCAGATCATCGCGCGACATCTGCTGCAATTGCTTTTTCTGTTCCGGACTGAGTTCTTTCTTCTCGATTTTGGTAAATTCTTTTGCCCCGTTGAAAAAACCATCCACCAGGTTCTGAGATACTTCCAGTTTGGCAGGAGTTGCTGCAGAGCTACTGAGCAAACGTTGCCATAATTGTTTGGGGGATATTTTTTCGAGGGATGCTGCGTTCTCCGCCATTGGACCAAAGGCCGCCCGCCATAACAAATGCTGGTTCTTGATACGATTGGATACAGCCATACAAGTAGAAAATTTTAAATTGAGCAATACAACCCGGGTAAGACGGCAAGTTGCACACAAAGTTTAATGAATAAATTAACTTATTGTGCCATCATAAAACAAGGCTTAATATTTACCGATTTCTGTTTAAGTTTTAACTGGGCTTCGACAAGCTCAGCCTGACAAAAAGCTGTCACGCTTCGACAAGGCTTCAACAAGCTCAGCCTGACAAAAAGCTGTCACACTTCGACAAGGCTTCAACAAGCTCAGCCTGACAGAAAGTTGTCACACTGAGCTTGTCGAAGTGGAAATAAAGCATGAAATCAGTTTTTGAATAAAATTGATATTTAATAGCTCACTAAGCTGATTATTTAATAAATATCATGCCAGAAATAAGCATACAAAATCCGGCTGAATCATTAACTTGTAATCAAGATATGAGACCCAATGCCTTAAAATATCTTTGTCCGCTGATGATCTATGTCTTCTCAGCCCTGGCCTTCACCCGGCCGGGTTGGATCACCTGGAGTCCGGTGCTTTTTGTTTGGGTATTTGTTCCTATCCTGGAACTCTTCCTGCCCGCCGATGATCGGAATTTCAATGAAGCAGAAGAAGCGCTAGCGAAAAAAGACAGGCTATATGATTATTTGTTATACGCCATCGTACCCATTCAGTTTGCTGCACTTTTCCTTTTTTTTCAATCCCTGCAGGCCACCGATATGGCCTGGTGGGAACTAACAGGCAGGATCATGAGTATGGGCCTGCTTTGCGGAACCTTTGGCATCAATGTGGCACATGAACTTGGGCATCGGGTTAATCCTGTTGAACAAGCGATGGCAAAATTATTATTGCTTACTTCTCTATACATGCATTTTTTTATTGAGCATAATAAAGGACACCATAAACATGTGGCTACCCCACAAGATCCCAGCAGTGCCCGTTACAATGAACTTCTTTATCTTTTTTTGGGACGCAGTGTATGGTATTCTTATTGGTCGGCCTGGCGCATTGCCAATGAGGACATGCGTAAGTCCGGGCGTGGAATTTTTCACTGGAAAAATGAAATGCTGCAGGCGCAGATCATTCAAATTTCATTTGTGGTGGGTATATTTTTATTTTTCGGTTGGCTGACTACAGTTTATTTTTTATGCGCGGCTATATTGGGCATCAGTATGCTGGAAACAGTAAATTATATTGAACATTATGGTTTACAACGCAGGCAACTCGACAATGGAAAATATGAAAGAACCCTTCCGATACATAGCTGGAACAGCAATCATTTAGTAGGCCGGTTGATGCTATTTGAATTGAGCCGACACAGCGACCATCATTATATGGCCAGCAGAAAATATCAGATACTCAGGCACCATGATGATGTACCTCAATTACCTACAGGATATCCGGGCAGTATGATGCTTGCCTTAGTGCCTCCGGCCTGGTTCTATGTAATGAATAAACGGGTTGAAGCATTAAAAACAATGCCCCGATCTGCTGAGGTTGCAGACGATCAATATTGTGTCAACTGATCTTCCTTTAAATTATTTTTTTGCATTGGCAGTTACATAAGCCAGCACATTGGTTCTTTCTGTCTGACTCAGGTTAGCCCTTGTATTTTCAACAGCCATAATGCTTGCCCAACGGGCTGCGGTATAATCAGATACTACTTTAAGTCCGTGACAAGTTCCGCATTTTGCATTATAAGTGGCCTGACCAGCCCTGGCTGATTCATCGCCTGTTCCTGCCTTGGCTACAATTTTAGAACCGGCTACCGGCGAATTGGCACCTGCTACGGCACCCGTTCCGGTGGCGGTTGTAGTACTGCTGCTGGTGCTATATGTAGACGGTGTATTGGAGCCCGATCCGTTATTAGATATTACCGTTCCGGAGTTGGAAGAAGGAATTTCAGACTTGCTTGGCGCTACTTTTTTTGCACAGCTAAACACTACGACTGCCATTGAGCATAAGAGGAAATATTTTTTCATATCCATCAATTTTTAAGAATTATAAATATAGTGACATTACCCAAACCGTGGGGCCCATTTAAAAAAATAATTTGTTAATGAATGGACGCTGCGCCAAAATAGGTATGCAGGATATTGGGCAGTGCGATTCCCTGTTCGCCCTGATTGTTCTCGAGCAAACAAGCTACGATACGGGGCAGTGCCAGCGATGACCCATTGAGCGAATGCAGCAACTGCGTCTTGTTGTCACCATCCTTGTAACGGATCTTCATCCGGTTGGTTTGAAAGGTCTCGAAATTGCTCACCGAACTTACTTCCAGCCATTTTTGTTGCGCCGCACTATACACTTCAAAATCAAATGTAAGCGCTGATGCAAAGCTCATATCGCCGCCGCATAAACGAAGAATGCGATAAGGCAGTTCGAGTGATTGCAATAATTTTTCCACATGGGCTACCATCGTATCCAATACAGCATAACTATTATCGGGATGCACCAATTGCACGATCTCTACTTTATCAAACTGATGAACCCTGTTGAGCCCGCGTACATCGCTTCCAAAGCTGCCCGCCTCTCTTCTGAAGCAAGGCGTATAGCCCGTCATCTTTACCGGCAGTTCTGTTTCTTTGATGATCTCATCGCGGTAAATATTGGTAAGGGGTACTTCGGCCGTAGGGATCAGGAAAAAATTATCGGCAGTGGCATGATACATCTGTCCTTCTTTATCGGGCAACTGCCCGGTTCCATAAGCCGAAGCCTCATTCACCATCAAGGGTGGAAGATATTCGGTATAGCCTGCATCGGTATTGTAATCCAGAAAATACTGGATCAGTGCGCGTTGCAGTTTTGCTCCCTTGCCTTTGTACAATGGAAATCCGCTTCCGGTGATTTTAGCGCCGGTTTCAAAATCAACGATATCATATTTTTTGATGAGGTCCCAGTGCGGAACAGCATTTGCTGATAATGTAGGTTTTACTCCGCCTTCTCTTACTACCACATTATCCTCCGGCGTTTTCCCCAGTGGCACAGACGTATGCGGCAGGTTGGGCAGTTTCACCAATTCATCCTGCAAACTGGTTTCAGCTGCAGAAAGCTGCTGGCTCATCAACTGCATATTATTCTTATGCTGGGCTACTTCCTGCTTCATGGCTTCAGCTTTTTCTTTTTCGCCCTTGCCCATGAACATACCAATTTCTTTACTGGCCGCATTGATCGATGCCTGTAAATTCTCTGTTTCGGTTTTAAGTTTACGTACCTGTTCGTCTGTTTGTATAAGACGATCTACCACGGATACATCAGAAAAATGCTTGATCGCTAATTTCTCTTTCACCAGGGCTGCATTTTGCCGTATGTAATTTATTTGTAACATCTCTGCTCGTTTTTTTGCGAAGATACAATTTTGATACAGAGTTGAACCTGCGGCTACTGGTAAACAGCATGAATGGGCAGATCGTACAACTGCCTCCGCAATGATTCAATCAATTATCTTTGCGCCATGCAAGAGGCAAATAATGATCTGCAAGTACGTTGGCTGAAACTGCGCATCCTGCTAAAGGAAAGGTTTGGCATAAAACCGGATATGGATGGGATCCTCTTTCTGATCGGCATACAGGAGCTGGGAACAGGAAAACAGGATTTTTCGAAAGAACAGAAACAAGACCTCATGCATATTGCCGTTTGTACCATACTTTCGCAAAGCGGTTATTATGCCCTGGAGGGTCAAGATGAGGATGGATGGCCGCATTTTACACAGCTGAAACCTTTACCCGGACTGGTTATGATAGAACAGGAAAATTTTTTAAAAGACCATGTCTTACTATATTTTCAAAATCAAAAATTCATCGACTAATTAAGTATGAACAAGATCAAGATCCCCTTAATGATGGCCCTTCTGGCCTTTTTTTCCATCAGTACACTGGCCCAAGTAAAAAAACCAGTTCCTAAAAAAACAGTTGTGAGCCAAAAAAAACCAGTGACCAAAATACAACCAGCCGTTAAGATCCCCGGTACACGGATACAGATCACCACCGATTCTGGGGTTATTGTAGTGAGGCTTTACGATAAAACACCGAAGCACCGCGACAATTTCATCAAACTGGCCAATGAACATTTCTTCGATAGTTTATTGTTTCACCGCGTGATCAATGGATTCATGATCCAGGGTGGCGACCCCGAAAGCAAGAATGCCCTACCGGGTGCAATGCTGGGCAATGGAGATGTGGGTTACACCATTCCGGCAGAATTCGATACGGCCCTATATCATAAAAAAGGAGCACTGGCAGCAGCCCGTACCAATAACCCTGAAAAAGCCAGCAGTGGTTGCCAGTTTTACCTGGTACAGGGAAGGCCCTATGGCGACGATGAGCTGAATAATATTGAAATGCAGATGGGCACCAAATTCTCTGCTGCCAAACACAAAATGTATAAAACGATCGGAGGCACCCCATTCCTGGATATGAATTATACTGTATTTGGGGAGGTTGAATCAGGACTGAATGTGATTGATAAGATCGCAGGCGTACCCAAGGATGGAAGCGATAGGCCGATCGGAAATGTACGCATGAAGATCGTGGTACTTAAATAAACCCTGAAAATGCAAGTCGCAATTGATAAAAACTTTAATTTGCAGTCCTAATTTAATTTTAACTGAACCAACATGAATTTTCCAGAAAATCTGCACTACACCAAAGACCACGAATGGATCTCCTTAGAAGGAAATGTAGCCACTATCGGCATTACTGATTTTGCGCAACATGAATTAGGAGATATTGTTTATATAGACATCAGTGCAAAGGGTAAAGCCCTTGCTGCTGAAGAGATCTTTGGTTCGGTAGAAGCGGTGAAAACCGTGAGCGACCTGTTCCTGCCAGTTGCCGGAACCATCACAGAAGTGAATCCTGCATTGGATGGCCAACCCGAATTGGTGAACAATGATCCATACGGACAAGGCTGGATGGTGAAGATGACGGTTACCAATGTAGACGATGTGGCCAAGTTGATGAATGCCACTGCATATAGTGCAACTGTTTCCTAGTAAATGTACATGAACCCTTCTGCCAACAATCCCGGAAAACCCGGTGGTAAAAAATTTATACCAGGCATTGCCTGGTTTTTTTTCGTGTTGGTATTGCTATGCTTTCCGGGGTCAGATATTCCCAGCGTGGATGATTGGATGAACAAAATTTTCTTTGACAAATGGGTGCATACCGGATTGTTTTCCATTATGGCTTTCTTATTCATGTTCCCTTTTATTAAATCATCCCTACCCACCAAAGAAAAATGGCATTACCTGATCAAGATCGCTATCGCCACATCCATTTGGGGCATTACGAGCGAAGTCTTACAAAAATACTTTATCCCCGGGCGGAGTTTTGACCTATTCGACTGGGCGGCAGACAGTTTGGGTGCCCTAATCGCATTCTTATATGGCCGGTTCCTACTGTTAAAACAACGGTAAGGCCCAAACAGCCTGTGAAATGGCCCTAACGGTTTGTTTCATCCACTTTAACTTCTTACATTTGTAGCTATGCTGAACGTCGAAAACATGGAGTACAACACGACCAGAAACCATCTGATCATGAAAGAATATGGCCGTCATATTCAAAAGATGGTTGAATACCTGTTGTCGATCCAAGATAAAGAAGAAAGGCAACGGAATGCCTATGCCGTTATTGAACTCATGGGCTTTTTAAACCCACACCTGAAAAATGTGGAAGATTTCCGGCATAAATTATGGGACCATCTTTTCCTGATCAGCGATTTTACGCTGGATGTAGAAAGCCCATACCCCATCCCCACTCGTGAAACCCTGAAGGCAAGGCCCGAAAGGTTGCGCTATCCAAAAAGATATCCCCGCTTTAATCATCTTGGAAAGAATATTGAAGTGGTTATTGATAAGGCACTGAATGAAGAAAATCCTGAAAAGAAACAAGGGTTCGCAAATTCCATTGCTTATTACATGAAGCTCACGTATAGCAACTGGCATAAAGAACTGGTACACGATGATGCAATACAAAGTGAATTATCGACGATGACTAAAGGGGAACTGGAATTCAATAATCGTCCGTTTGTAAAACACAGAACCGATAACCGGGATGAGCGAGACGATTATGGCAGTGGCCGCGCAGGATACCGGAAGAATTTTGGTGGCCGAAGCAATGCGGGAGGCAGTAGGGATAATCGTGGCGGCGGCGGCGGAAGGGATAGCCGTGGCGGCGGAAGGGGTGGCGCGGATAATAACCGCAACAACAACAACCGGAATTTCAAGAAAAGGTATTGATCTAATTATATTTTAACGAAACCCTGATTTTCTAATAAGACATCAGGGTTTTTTATTTTTGCGAATCTGTCCATACCTACTGAACGGCAATCTTGATTATCTTTAAGCTATGGGATCATTTGAAGTATTAGGAGGAAAAAAATTATCGGGCACCATTACTCCACAAGGTGCCAAGAATGAGGCTTTGCAGATCATTTCAGCCGTATTGCTTACGGCAGAGCCGGTAACGGTAACGAATATACCCGACATCATTGATGTAAACCTGCTGATCGAATTGCTGCATGAAATGAATGTGAAGACTGACCGGGTTAGTGCCGACACCTGTGTGTTCCAGGCAAATGCCGTTGATGTAGAATACCTGAACAGTGATGCCTATCATAAAAAAAGTGGCAAGCTCCGTGGGGCTGTGATGCTCGCTGGCCCATTGCTGGCCAGATTCAAAAAAGCATATATCCCCAAACCCGGAGGAGATAAGATCGGAAGGCGCAGATTGGATACGCATATCATTGGTTTCGAAAAATTAGGTGCCAAGTTCACTTACCACGATGATGGATATTTCTATTTATCGGCCGACCATTTAACAGGCACAATCATGCAACTGGATGAACCCAGTTTGACGGGTACGGCCAATATTCTGATGGCGGCTGTACTGGCCAGGGGCAATACCACCATTTATAATGCAGCCTGCGAACCCTATATTCAGCAGCTCTGCAAAATGCTGAACCGAATGGGCGCCCGCATCACCGGCATCGGCAGCAATATGCTAATGATCGAAGGGGTTCCAGCATTGGGAGGCACAACACACAGTATGTTGCCGGATATGATCGAAGTTGGCTCTTTCATAGGACTGGCGGCCATGACGCAAAGTGATATCACCATCAAAAATGCAGGGATCGAACACCTCGGCATCATCCCCGCAAAATTTCAGCAACTGGGTATCCAACTTGAATTCCAGGGCGATGATATCCATATTCCTTCGCAAGAAATATATGAAATACAACAATACATGGATGGTGGCGTGCTTACTATTTACGACCATCCATGGCCTGGCTTTACACCCGATCTATTGAGTATCGTATTGGTTACCGCCATACAGGCTAAAGGCAGTGTACTCATCCACCAGAAAATGTTTGAAAGCCGCTTGTTCTTTGTAGATAAGCTGATCGATATGGGTGCCAAGATCATTCTTTGTGATCCGCACCGGGCAGTAGTGATCGGATTGGAACGTGAACAGCAGCTACGCGGTATCGTGATGAGCAGTCCGGATATCCGCGCAGGCGTGGCACTCCTCATTGCAGCATTGAGTGCACAAGGCAAAAGTGTGATCCAGAATATTGAACAGATCGATCGCGGATATCAACATATTGATACAAGACTGAAACAGCTCGGTGCTGATATCACCCGCATCGCTTAATACAACGCACATGACCAACAGCAATCATAAACTCATCATCATCACCGCTCCATCCGGAGCCGGAAAAACTTCTATTACCCGTTTCCTGATGCAGCAGTTTCCGCAATTGGCATTTTCGGTTTCGGCGGCCACCCGCAAACCAAGGGGAACTGAAAAAGACGGGGTGGATTATCATTTTATTTCTGAAGAAGACTTTAAACAAAAGATCCAGGACCAGGATTTTGTAGAATGGGAAATGGTATATGAAGGCAAATATTACGGAACCCTGAAATCAGAACTGGAACGCATCTGGAACCAGTCTAAAATACCCGTACTGGACATTGATGTAAAGGGCGCCATCCATGTTCAGCAACAATACCCGCAAACCTCGTTGAGCCTGTTCATCGTGCCGCCATCGGTAGATGAATTAAAAAAGAGGTTGGAAAGCAGGGGTACAGAAACCGAAGCCTCCCTTACAGCCAGGATCAATAAAGCAGCTTATGAATTGTCGTTCAAAACCCATTTTAATCAATGCGTAGTGAACGATAACCTGCAGCAGGCCTGTGAAACAGCAGAAAAAATAGTATCCGGTTTTATACAAAACGGACAGCAGTAATTCATCGAACATATCAAAGTACTTACTTAATTTAGCTTATGGATTGGATGGCACTCATTGCAATTGCAGCCTCCCTGCTGCTGATCGGTTTTTTTGCAGGAATCGAAATCGCCTTCGTTTCGGCCAATAAGCTATCAATTGAACTGAACCGTAAACAAGGCAATCACAGCGGAAGGGTTTGGGGCAATTTTGCAGATCACCCCGCTCGTTTTATCGGCACCACCCTGATCGGTATCAATTTGGTATTTGTGGTATACGGACTCCTGATCGGAGATATGCTTAGTCCGGTTTGGAATTGGATCGCCGAAAAAATTCCGCCGCCCCTCACCGTGTATCTGAATTATATCAAGCTATTCGTTGAAACAGTACTCTCTACACTCATCGTATTGTTTGTTGAATTTATCTCCAAAGCTTTTTTCAGGGCCCGCAACAACAGTGTGCTCAGCTCAGACAGCATCAGTTATATCGTACAATTTTTTTACTGGTTGTTCTCTTCATTAGCCTTGTTTTTTGTGAATACCTCAGAATGGATCCTGAAATACATCTTTAACGTAAAACTCAACGACAAAAAAGTTGCGTTCAGTAAGATAGACCTGGAACATTTTATCCAGCAAAGCAAGAGCCATGAAGAAGAAGACAACAGTGAGATTAATAAAGAATTATTTGAAAATGCACTCTCCCTCAGTGAAGTGAAATTAAGGGAATGCCTGATTCCCAGAAGAGAAATTGAAGGCATTGATTGCGCTGCTTCCATGGAAGCGGTAAAAGAAAAATTCATTCAAACCCAGTTGAGCAAACTGGTGGTATACGATGGCAACATTGATACGATACTGGGCTATATTCACCAGCTTGATCTTTTTAAACACCCCCAAACCGTTAATGAGGTTTTGTTACCCATCCCCACGGTTCCTGAAAGCATGAGCGCCACTGACCTGATGAATAAATTCAGCAAGGAAAGAAAAAGCATTGCCTGGGTGGTTGACGAATTTGGCGGCACGGCCGGTATTGTAACCATGGAAGACCTGCTGGAAGAGATCTTTGGTGAGATCCGGGATGAATATGATACTGAAGAATTTGTAGAAAAGCAATTGGCAGCCAATGAATTTATTTTCAGTGGAAGACTTGAACTAGACTATCTCGAAGAAAAATATAACCTGCCCTTCCCCGATGATCAGAAAACGGAAACCCTGTCTGGGTACATCATCCAGAACAATGAAGAGATCCCCAAATTGAAAGATCGCATCATCATCGGCAATTACGAAATTGATATCCTGAATGTAAGTGATACCCGGATTGAAATGGTGAAACTCAAAGTGCTGAAATGATCATTGCAGTATCCTCCACACATCCCCTTTCTGAAGGTAGTTTTCCGGCACTATGCATCAGCTACCTGGCGCAGCAATATCCGCAACAGCAATTCCTCTATTTTTTCGACAGGCCGTTCAACGAAAAAATAATCAGTGCTGAAAATATTCAGGCAAAGATCATTGGGTCCAAATCAGATGGGCCGCTTCGCTGGCAGTATTGGTATAATTTTACCTTGCCTGCTCAACTAAAAAAACACAAAGTCTATATTTTGATCTGTGCCGATGGAATAGGAACCTTGCGCAGTAAGATCCCCCAGTATCTTTTACCCAATCAGGATTTTATCGATTGCCCGCAAATCCTTTCTCGCGGAAAGCTGGCATTTTTCAAACGATTTACGCCCAAGTTCATTCAGCAGGCTGCAGGCATCATCACGCATCATGCGTATTCAAAAAATTGGCTGACCGAAAAATATGGATTGACCCATGATCGTGTTACAGTGATCCCCGATTGTATTCACGCTATGTTCAGCGCATACAGTGAAGATGAAAAAAATAGTGTCCGGGAAAAATATACAGAAGGCCTGGCTTATTTTCTGTTCGCCGGTACCGGCACCACAAACTTCGAACCCATCAACCTACTCAAAGCTTTTTCTTTTTTTAAGAAAAGACAGAAAAGCAATATGAAACTGCTTATCGCCAATAAGCAGTTAGCCCTTGACGTTAATTTTATGAAGGCGTTAAGGAGTTTTAAATTTAGGGATGAGGTGATCCTGTTGAACAATTACACAACAGAAGAACTCGCGGGCATCATGTCTGCCGCTTATGCTTTTGTGTATCCTGTATTGACAGACAGTGACGCTGAACCCGTTCGCCAGTCTATTCAATGTGAAGTACCCGTCATTGCCACGCGCAGCCGCGCATTGGAAGAATCTTTTTCTGACGCCATTCTTTATGCAGATGCCAAGGATTTTAATGATATAGCCGAAAAAATGATCCTGGTATTCAAAGATGAACAGCTCAGAAACAAACTCATCATGCATGGTAAACAACGGCTCATTCCTTTCAACACCGCAGCAAATGCAAGGTTATTATGGAAGCTGATCAGCAAAGCCAATAAACCAGAAACCACTTAACTTTGCAACAATAACGTGATAAATTATGAAACAGTCTACTATTAAAATTGATGTACTGATGGATCCCAATAAGATCCCCGAACAGATCAGCTGGGTGGCCAGCGACAGCACGGCCGATAAAGTACAAAAAGCCAAGGCCATGTGTGTGTCATTCTGGGATGGCGTTGATAAAAGCGCTTTGCGGATCGATCTCTGGACAAAAGATATGATGGTAGATGAAATGGCAGATTTCTATTACCAAACGCTCGTGGGTATGGCCGATAATTTTAAAAAAGCCACCCAGCAACAGGAAATGTGCGACGACATGAAAAATTTTGCCCAATCCTTCCTGAAAAAATTCAGGGATATTCAATTGAAAGAACAGGGATAGTTTACAGTACTCACTTAACAAATAAATCATATGAGCTTAGAAAATCAGATCATGTCGGAAATGAAAGATGCCATGAAGGCCAAGAATGAAGCTGTATTAAGGGCATTAAGGGCCATCAAGGCAGAAATCATCAAAGCCAAAACAGAACCCGGTGCAGGAGGCGAGATTGATGCCGCTACGGAGCAGAAATTTCTTCAAAAAATGATGAAACAGCGCAGGGATTCACTGGAGATATTTGAAAAGCAGGGCCGCAATGACCTGGCCGAAAAAGAAAAAGAAGAAATGGTGGTCATTGAAAAATTCTTACCCAAACAACTCGACGAAGCCGAACTCAAAGACAGGATCATTAAGATCATAGAAGAAACCGGAGCCGCTTCTCCGGCCGATATGGGAAAAGTAATGGGTGTGGCCAGTAAGGCCTTGGCCGGATTATCCGATGGGAAAACCATCAGCAACCTGGTGAAGGAGTTGTTGAGTAAATAATCTCATTTTTTTTCAACCTAACAGACAACTTGCGCTAGCAAAAACCGGGTCTATCCCAACTATGCTGATCGATATCATTTTTGCAGTACTCATGATCATTGCCTGCATCAAAGGTTTTCAGCGGGGACTTGTGATCGCCATTTTTTCGGTGCTGGCCTTTATTATTGGATTAGCCGCTGCACTGAAATTATCTACCGTGGTTGCCAGCTACCTGCAAGGAAGCATCAGCGTTTCTGCCAAATGGTTACCCTTTATATCATTTATTGCCGTCTTTCTGATCGTGGTGCTGGCGGTGAAATGGGGAGGCAAACTGATCGAGAGGTCCTTTCAACTGGTATTGCTGGGATGGCTGAATAGGATCGGTGGCGTATTGATATTTGCCCTGTTATACATCATCATTTTCAGTATATTTTTATTTTATGCCGAAAAACTGGGATTCCTGAAAACGGATATGATCCAGCACTCAAAAGCATACCCCTTCCTGCAACCCTGGGGACCTAAACTAATGGATGGATTTGGGAAATTCATACCCCTGTTCAAAGACATGTTTGGAGAACTGGAAAGCTTTTTCAGCAGTGTTTCTGACAAAATCGGGCATTAATTTCACCCATTATTTTATTTAACGTAATTTTATCCGGAATCAAAGTATCACATACTTAACTTTCGGCCATTAAAACAACAGCTGCTTACGGATGAGCTACGAAATAAAACAAGACGGAAAATTCAAGTTCATAGAAGAAGGCAATGGTGAACCACTAATGCTGTTGCATGGATTATTTGGTGCATTAAGCAATTTTAAAGACCTGATCGAGCATTTTAGGAAATCCAATAAAGTGATCGTTCCCCTATTGCCCCTGCTCGAACTAGACCTTTTACACACTTCGGTGGGTGGACTCCAGAAATTTGTACATCGCTTTATAGAACACCGTAAATACGACCAGATCCATTTACTGGGAAACTCATTGGGCGGACATGTTGCCCTGGTACATGTACTCAAGCATCCTGAAAAAATAAAATCACTGATCTTAACCGGTAGCTCAGGCCTGTTCGAAAACGGCATGGGCGACACTTATCCAAAAAGAGGAGATAAAGAATATATCCGCACCAAAACGGCGCTTACTTTTTATGATCCGGCAATGGCCACCGATGAACTGGTGAACGAAGTGTTTGAAATTACCAACAACCGGATCAAGGTAATCAAGATCATTGCACTGGCCAAAAGCGCGATCCGCAATAATCTGGGTGAAGAATTGAATCAGATCAAACAACCTACCTGCCTCATATGGGGAAATAATGATACCATCACACCGCCATTTGTAGGAAAAGAATTCAACCGGCTGATCCCCAACAGTGAAATACATTTTGTAGACCAATGCGGACATGCTCCCATGATGGAAGTTCCGCATGAATTCAATCGGATCTTAGATGAGTTTCTGGTAAAATTATCTTCAGCTGCTGCAACGGTTTGATGCTGAAAATGGTCATATACTTTTACAAGCCGTTTTTCGTTATGCATCCGGCTGCATGAAAAGCTACTGAACTATGCTAACCATCGAACTGATCAATAACAATATTCCCCGCCTGCAACTACAGGATTCTGTGAGTAAGGCACTTCAACTGATCAGTGATTTCAGGGTTACTCATTTGCCGGTAATATCGGAAGACATTTATCTTGGACTGATAAGCGAAGAAGACCTCCTTGATGCTGAATCAGAAAAAGAACCCATTGAATCGCTTCAGGCTCATTTTCTGCATGCCTCCGTTAATGAAAATGAACATTTCCTCAATGCTGTGAATTGCAGCAATCAATTTGATACCACCGTAGTTCCTGTGATCAATGAAGAAAAAGAACTGATGGGGGTAATCACTACTCCAGAATTGTTGAAAGCGCTTGGTGGTTTTTCGGGTGCCAGTGAAATTGGCGGCATCATCGTACTTGAAATGGAACGCATTCGTTTTTCTATTTCGGAGATCAGCCGCATCGTGGAAAGTAATGATGCTACTATTTTACACCTCAATACCACCGTACATCCCGAAACTGGAATGCTCACGGTAACCATTCATCTCAATAAAAAGGAGATCGCAGCAATAGTAGCCACTTTTGAGCGGTACGACTATGATATTCTTTACTATTTCGGCAACGAAAATTTTGAGAATGAAATTCACAGCAATTACCGTCACCTGATGAATTACCTCGATATCTAATCCGCAATTCGGTACGACCAAACGAATCTGATCCCAGCATGATCCAATCCAAAAAAATATTGTTTGGCATATTGCTTACCCTGTGCTGTGCTGCTTTGCATGCGCAGATACCCCTTGAATCCAATATCATCATTAGGGGAAAAAGTTTTTCAGAAAATGACTCTGCCACTAAATTGTTCGTAAAACAGATCCATATCAGCGGAGCAAAAAAAACAAAACTATATATTATCCTCAGGGAAATTCAATTTAAAAAAGGAGATTCACTGCTTGCCGGAAATCTTCATGAAGAATTATTACAGGCCCGACGCCAGATCTACAATACTACCCTGTTCAATGAAGTACTGGTGGAGGCAACGATTGAGAACGATCGTGATATCAGTATCGAGATCATCATAAAAGAGCGATGGTATTTATACCCGGTGCCCTTGTTCCAATTGGTAGACAGAAATTTTAATGTTTGGGCAAAAACCTATAAATACAATTTCGACCGGGTGAATTATGGATTGAAATTCACCCATAATAATTTTAGTGGACGAAAGGATCAGCTGAACATCAATTTACTGAACGGATATTCCCGAAATTTCTCCTTTAGCTATACTGCCCCGTACAGCAACTCAGCATTATCTGAAGGCTTTACTATTGGAGGTGGAATGACACAAAACCGGGAGATCGCTTATAAAACCAGCAAAAATAATACTCAGTTGTTTTACCCTGTGGATAGCCTCAGTAAGGCACAGTCTACATTTGTAAGAAGCAGTTGGTATATCAATGCCGGGTATATTATGCGCAAAGGCCTTTTTGTAAAACATGTCTTCTCGGCCAGCTATGCACACTTGAAAGTATCTGATTCGGTAGTTAAAAAATATAACCCCTCCTATTTTAATTCACCGGATAATAGCAAAGGAATCTTAGACCTGATGTACAGCTTTCAATATTCGAATGTAGACAATGTGATGTATGCGCTTAATGGCACTTCAGCATTTGTGGCATTGATCAAACGAGGACTCGGATTCTCGGGTGGCATAAATATGACTGCCCTCGAAGCGGGTGTCAACAAATATTACCCATTAGGAAAGCATTGGTACAGTGGTTTCCAGTTAAATGGAAAAATAAAAATCCCGTTTGCACAAGCCTATATTAACAGGCGTGGTCTTGGGTATGGGGATAGTTATCTCCGGGGACTTGAATATTATGTGATAGACGGAGTGGCCACGGCACTCCTCCGATCCAGCCTGAAGAAAAAAATCATTTCCTTTTCCATCCCTTTCAATTTATTCCCTAAAGTGATCAATAAGATCCCGGTTACTATTTTTGCTAAGACCTATGCAGACCTGGGATATGCATATCTCCCGAAATCCCTGCAAGGCGATCTCAACAACAGGTTGCTGTATACCGGCGGATTTGGCATAGATATTCTTACCTTGTATGATGTAAACCTGAGGCTGGAGTACAGTTTTAATCAGTACGGTCAAAATGGCTTATTTTTTCACGCACAAAGTGGATTTTAATTTTTTATTTTGTAATTCAATAATACCCTGCCGGGGATAGACGTATGAGAATAGCAATTTACAGTCGCGGTATAGAAAATAACCAACAGCAGGATATTCGGCTGTTGCTCGATGAACTCGCTGCCCGTGGAGTAGAACCAGTATTTTACCAGGATTTTTTTAACCAGTTTTATTCTGCTATCGATTTCAAAGCAAAATATTCCACTTTTAATTCATCGGCCGATCTGGATGATAGCATTGAATGCATCATGAGCCTCGGAGGTGATGGTACTTTATTGGATACCGTAACCCTGGTAAGAGACAAGGGCACTCCGGTAGTAGGCATCAATTACGGCAGACTAGGATTTCTGGCCAATATCGGTAAGGAAGAACTGCATTCAGCCATTGAAGCCCTGGTAAACCAAACCTATGTACTGGATAAACGAACCCTCATACACCTGGATGCCAATATCCCCTTGTTTGGTGAAGTGCCCTATGCACTGAATGAATTTTCGTTGCACAAAAAAGATGATTCTCCCATGATCAAGATCCATACTTATTTGAATGGGGAGTTTCTGAATACTTATTGGGCCGACGGACTCATTGTGGCAACGCCCACCGGATCCACCGGCTATTCCCTGAGTTGTAATGGGCCCGTGGTGTTTCCGGATAGCGGAAGTTTTGTGATCACGCCTGTTTCACCGCATAATCTGAATATTCGTCCTATCGTAGTACCTGATAACAATATCATTTCCTTTGAAATTGAAGGCAGAACAGACGGTTTCCTATGTACTCTCGATAGTAGAAGGGAAATTGTAACCAAAGAAGTTCAACTGGCTGTTAAAAAAGAGAACTTTGGCATCAATCTTATCAGGCTGAATGAAAATAATTTTTTACAGACCCTGAGGAATAAATTATCATGGGGCCTCGATAAAAGGAATTAATCCTTTCCAAAAAAAATAAACAACGGCAATCTCTCATGCCCAATAAAAGCAAAAAGCTCCGGTATATTTATCTCATTTATTGGTTCTTACTGACCTATATCATAGCAGCATTGGTATGGTGGTTTGTAGCATTGAACAATCAAACCCGGCAAATGAACCAGTACAAGATCAATGAACTGGTCCCCACTGATAAAAATTATACGAGCCGTTTAAATGAACTTAAAGCAGAGGAGGTCCGAAAAACCACGCAGTATATTGGTGAAGGATCTATTTTCCTGTTGCTGATCCTGGCGGGGGCTGTTTTTGTATTCAGGGCCGTACGACGTCAATTGAAAGGAAGCCAGGAACAGCAGCATTTTATGATGGCGCTAACCCATGAATTAAAAACACCGATTGCCGTAGCCAAACTGAATCTGGAAACCTTACAAAAAAGAAAACTGGACGAAACCCAGCAACAGCGGCTGATTCAAACCACGTTACAGGAAACCAACCGACTCAATGCCCTATGCAACAATATGCTGCTTTCTTCTCAAATAGAGGCCGGAGGTTATTTGGTTACCCAGGAAGAAACCAACTTAAGCGAACTGATCGCAGAATGTGTGCAGGATTTTATCACACGCTATCCCGAAAGGTTGATCTTGCCTGAAATAAAAGAAAACCTGTTCATCAACAGCGACCGGTTATTACTGCAGATGGTGGTCAATAACCTGATCGACAATGCTATTAAGTATTCGCCCAAAGAATCAAAAATTACGGTACGCCTATTCGATGAATATGATATGAATGTGTTGCAGGTGGCCGATGAAGGAAAGGGAATTCCGGATGAGGAAAAGATCAAGATATTTAAGAAATTCTATCGCATCGGCAATCAGGCAACGAAAGCAGCTAAAGGCACTGGTTTGGGGTTATACCTCACCAAAAAAATTGTAGCCCGGCATCGTGGCAGCATCACGGTTACAGACCATTTGCCCACGGGTGCAATTTTTACCGTAACATTACATTCAACCACCTAGAATAATTGTAAACATGCAGGAAAACAAATTATCTATTTTACTGGTAGAAGATGAAGAACATCTGCACGAAGCATTAAAGCTGAATCTGGAGATGGAAGGCTATGAAATTACCAGTGCTTATGATGGTGCCGAAGCCCTACAAGCGGTACAAAAAGAATATTTCAACCTCATCATATTGGATGTGATGTTGCCCGAACTGGATGGCATTGTAGTGTGTGAAACAGTAAGACTGAATAATCCCGATCTGCCCATCCTGATCCTGAGTGCAAAAAATAGTAGCGCCGACAGGGTGCTGGGTTTAAAAAAAGGTGCCGATGATTATCTTACCAAACCTTTTAACCTGGAAGAATTATTGCTGAGGGTGAATAAGCTGATAAAAAAGAGTGAGCGGATGAGTGCAAAACAACCGTTATCCGAGGTCTACATATTTGGAAAAAACAAGATCGATTTCAAGGCTTCTGAAGCCACCACTAAAAACGGTGAAACCATTACCCTCACTAAAAAAGAGATCATGTTGCTGAAGCTTCTCATCGAAAATAAAAATGAAGTGGTGACCCGGGAGAAAATTTTACAAGCCGTTTGGGGGTACAATGTATATCCCACCACCCGAACCATCGATAATTTCATCCTGAATTTTAGAAGGTATTTTGAAGAGGACAGTCGCAACCCCGATTTTTTTCATTCGGTGCGAGGCGTTGGTTACAAATTCACCACGACTTAAATTTTATAGGCCGCCAACAGCTGGATCATTTCATGTGTCCTTTGGTAAAGTTCCTGCATCGCTTCATGCCCCGATGCGGGTGTGTAAAGTTTCCATTCAATTTCATCCATCAATGCTTGCAATTGCAGTATGATGCCATTGGGTATACCCTTGCCGTCAAGTTTTTCGGAAATATTTTTCCTGTTCAGTTCTTCGGGTAAGATCTGCAATTGATGAGCAAGGAATTTTTTCAGCGATTCATTCAGGTCCTGATAAAATTTTGCAGGATTATTTTCTGCCATGCTGGAAGATGCCAGTGCCAAAGGATTTTCCTGACTTTGCGGCTTGGGTTCCTCTTCTGTTTCCTGGGGTATTATTATAGCTGCTGCTTCTTTTTCCCGTTGCCGTTTATCTGCCCTGCTCTCTTGCCTAAGCCAGAAAATCAATCCGCATATGATCAAGATGGCTACCAGACTTACCACCCGAAGCCGGTTGCTGAACAATGAATTCAAAAAAGAATCTTGTCCGCCTGCCTTATTTGTTATAGGAGCAGTTCTGCCGGTTCCCCGGCTCACCGTAAACTGAATGGGATCGCTGTAGGCTGTTTTGTATCGCCCTTCAGCAGGATCAAAATAACTGAAAGCGATGGCAGGAATGGTATAAGTACCCGGTGCCGCCACTGTAAATGGAAAATCCATGAGCTTTCTGCCACTAACCGGCACCGTTAATTTGGAAAAATCATCAGTAACTTTTGGTTCAAAACCTTCAATACCAGTAGGCCATCCTATATCAATGGAAGTGATCATGGGCAGGTTACCCTGTCCCGAGATGGTTACTACCAAGTGGCCTGCATCATCGGTGCTGAAATTGTTCCTGGCCAATACTGCCGCAACTTCAAATTTTCCCACAGCCGCTTTATAATCAGCTGGCCGGCCCGCATCGGGTAATGGTTTCACCTGGATCATCAGGGGATCGCTTTTCAGTATAACCCGATGATCTTCGATGCCCTCAGCGGGTATGCTCGCATCATTGAAATCCCTGAAGATATCATCCACACTATTGGCGGCATGATTGGCATACCCTTCTTTGATGAAATGAATATTATTATCGATCTCTGCAGGGGTTAGTTCCAAACTGCCCGATTGCAAGGGATACAACTGCGCCTTTCTGATGATATACACATTATAATCGCGGCCATTGAATTTTTCGATGGCATAGTTCATGTTATCGGGCTGTTGCATATCAATGACCGAAAACCCATTGAACGAAGGTGTTTTATTTAAACTGCTTTCACTTTTTAACCGGGTATACAATTTGTAGGTTGCCAGTACCGGCTCGCCCACGTAACAAGTTTTCTTATCTGTTTCCACCCGTACAAAAATGTTCTTCTTTATTTTATCCAGTGCATTTTCTCCCCTGCGCAAAACATAATCTTTATAATTTGTTTGAGGCATGGATGATTCAAAAGGGTCGGGAACTCCGAATGGAAATGTATTTGCATTAGAAGGCTGGCTGTTCACTGAAGCCGCATTGGTTACCTGTAATCGAAGCATATTGCTTTTCAACAACTGCCCATCAACCCTCGCCGTAGCTGGAGCGATGGTGTAATTACCCGGAGCCCTGGGCTTAAGCATATAACTCACGGCAACAAATTTGCTCACATTGTCATTCACCATGCTCATACCGCTTTCCTGATTGGGACCACTCACGATGATAAATTGATTCAAGGAAGGCGCCAGGATCTGCTGCACTTCATTGGCATTTTCCACCACCAGGCGCAATTGCACCACTTCATTTTTTCCGATCTTTTCAGGAGTTAAGCTGGCAGTGAATTTTGGCTGTGCTTGTACACACGCAATGGAGAGCATGAAAAAAAATGAAATATATATCCGGAATACAGCTGGCTTCATAAACTAAGCAAAAATAGTTTTTCTACGGATTGCGATAAAAACCCGGAATTGATTTCACGATAAAAAACTGTTAAAGGTCGCCCAGAATGGGCCGCATCACAATATCCTCTACCACGGCCTGTGGCGAAAGCTGGCTGGCAGCCAGGATCATGCGGGCAACATCATTCGCCTCCATGATCCGTTGTTTAGAGTTATCGAAATCGCCCCAGGAATTGGTCAACACCGCACCCGGAGAAACAGCTGTAACCCTAATACGATGCGGCTTTAATTCTTCCCGAAGATTTTTGCTGAATCCCAGCATGGCGAATTTGCTGATGCTATAACCGCCACCGTTAGGATAAGCATTCAAGGAAGCAATGGAACAGATATTGAAAATATGCCGGCCCCTTTCAGTTGTATTGCTTTGATCCATCATGGCAGGAAGTAATGCACGGGTAAGATAGTACGCTCCATAAAGATTGATCCCCATCATGATTTCCAGGCTGCCCTCATGTTCATCATAAATATGCCCCGGCTGGTAAAGGCCTGCATTATTGACCAGGATATCGGGCACCCCAAATGATAAGCACCAGGCGGCAAAACCTTTAGCTGCATCACGATCTGCCAGATCAACCTGCTTGGCATGGATCACCACATCGGGATATTTTTCCTGTATGCCAGCCACGGTTTGATTCAGATCCTGCATATTACGTGCACATAAAAAAAGTTTGGCGCCCGTAGCAGCAAATGCTGTTGCCACCGCTTTTCCAATACCTTTGCTGGCCCCTGTGATAATTATATTCATAGTAAAAGTTGAATAGAGTTTGGGTTATCTTGCAATTCGATCATAAAGTTAGTGAACAACCCTTAAATCAGTTTATCAAATTAACAATGGCCCAATACCAACACCTGTTTTTTGACCTCGACCATACCCTCTGGGATTTTGATGCCAATGCCCGTGAAACTCTGGTAGAAATGTATTCCCGCTTCGATCTGGAAAATCGAGTGGCTGCCCCCTTTGATGAATTTTACCGAAAATACCTTCATCACAATGAGATCCTTTGGAACCGATATCATCAGGGTTTTATCAGCGCGGATGAGTTAAAATGGAAACGCATGTGGCGTACCCTACTTGATTTTAAAATTGGCGATGAACCCCTGGCCAGGGAACTGAGTGCCGGATTTCTGGAAGTACTTCCCACAAAGACCCTGCTCTTCCCGTATACCAAAGAAATTCTCCAATACCTAAAAGGCAAGGGATATATACTTCACCTGATCACCAATGGATTTGAAAGAACGCAATGGAGCAAATTGAATCATAGCGGACTGGCGCCATTTTTCACCCATGTGATCACTTCTGAAGCCAGCAATAGTTTAAAACCCAAAAAAGAGATATTCGAATTTGCCATGGAAAAAGCGAAAGCCTTTCTGGCAGAGAGTATCATGATCGGCGATAACCTGGATGCGGATATCCAGGGGGCTATGAATGCCGGAATGGATTCGGTATTTGTAAACCATATTAACGCAACTACCAGTTTACAACCCACGTATACCATCTATCAATTACAGGAGCTGGAAAACATTTTTTAAACAGACAAAAAAAACCTCCCGGTTTTTCCGGGAGGTCTTATACACCTGAAGGTGAATTACATGTTAACTGTTTTTGCCTTGTCTTTGCAGCAAGACTTAGTTGAGCCGGTGCAGCAAGATTTTCCTTTTGCACATTTTTTCTTTTTGCCATTATCTGCCAAACTTACTCCAGTGATGAATAAGGCTGCAGTAGCCAATAATAATACTTTCTTCATGTCAGAATTTTTTTTGTGATTAATCAAAGTAAAAATAAGGTAAAAAAATACAATTTACCATTTATGAACTGTTAAAATCAAAGGGTGGCGATCACCGTAACCCCGCCCTGAACAGCCTGATTTAAAGACACATTCACCTGGGTTCCAATGGGTAACAAGAGATCAACCCGGCTACCGAATTTGATGAACCCAAACTCTTCTGTCTGCTTTACTTTTTGCCCCACATGCAAATAATTTACGATACGCTTCGCCAGGGCACCGGCGATCTGCTTAACCAACACTTCCTTATCCCCTTTTTTGATCACTACTGAATGTCGTTCATTATCGGTAGAAGATTTGGGATGCCAGGCTACCAGGTATTTCCCTTTGTGATATTGATTGTACACCACTTCGCCGCTAAGCGGATTTCGGTTTACATGCACATTGGCCGGACTCATAAAAATTGAGATCTGCAATCGCTTGTCCTTAAAATATTCTGTATCAATCGTTTCTTCAATGACCACAACCTTACCATCGGCAGGCGCAATGATCGCATTATCATTGATCGTTAATTTTCTATTGGGAATACGGAAAAAAGAAACCAGAAATAACAGAACGGCCAGGGTAGCAAAAAAAACCAGGCCGCATAACCACATCAGGCTCGCGCTGAAAAAATAAAAGAAAGCCAGGTTGATGGCTCCAAAGATCAGGGTGGCTATGGCAATGGTCTTATTTCCTTCGCGGTGAATATACATTTCGTGAGATTGAGTTGCAAATGTACAATACCGGCTGCAAAAAGCTTGTTTCGCGCTAGGCTAAATAATGTATATAAAAAAGGATCGTAATTTGAAGGGCTGCTTATATAAAAAGCACTACATAGAGCCATACAAAAGGAATCGCCACCAATAAAGAATCGAACCGGTCGAGAAAGCCACCATGCCCGGGCATAAAAGAACCGCTGTCTTTCACTGCTGCCATTCTTTTTATTTTACTTTCCAGCAGGTCGCCCAGTGTTCCGAATACAGCACAAATAGCCGCAATAGCGATCCAATGCCTCACCGCAATAACACGGGCAACAGGTATAACCGATCCCAATAAGGCAATCACCGCAATACATAGCAAGGCTCCTCCAATGGTACCCTCCCAGGTTTTTTTCGGCGATATTTTTGAAAAGGGGGTCTTCCCCATAAAAGATCCCACGATATAGGCCATGGTATCATTGATCCAGATAGAAAAAATAATGGCGCAGGGCAATAGAGGATCGTAATGAAGCGTATTGGTAATTTCATTCTTCATGTCGTTGGTAAAGTAATCACCCCTCACTCCTACAGACAAGATCATGAGTATGGGAACAGTGATATAAAGTATACCAAGCAAGCTCATCCATCCATATTGTTTGGGGTTGATGCGCTTCATCAGTTTTACAAATTCGTACCAGCATCCAAAATGGATCAGGATGAACAAGGCGCTAAAGCTCCAGGCATTCCAACATAAACCGGTAAGCATCACTGCAGCAAATATTACCGCAGTACCTGTTCTGGTTTTAAATGTCTGTAGATTAAATGCCAAGGATCAATTATTTTTTGAGGCTGAAAAAAAATGGTTGGGATCTGCTTTGTCGATCATATCCTGTTCTTCAAATGCCACCATATTTCTATTGGTTAAAGAAACTTTATTGAAAAAATAAAACAACCCAAAGGTGATCATCAGGGCCACAAGGCCGGTTATGAGCGGAATTTTTGGATCCAGTTTATCGAGTTCGATCTTACCATTATGCCTGCTGATCCAAAACATTTGGACCAGTGCGATAAGGTTATTCAAAAAATGAGCAATGATATTCACCCAAAGATTTCTGCTACGCTGGTACATGAATCCGAGCACAAATCCCAACACTGCCCTGCTGATAAAAAGATAGAAAGACATATGGATCAGGCTGAACAATATAGATGAAACGATGATGGCCAGTAAGGGCGCTTTCCACCATCTTTCCAAAAGATTTTGCAAGGCTCCCCTGAAAAAGATCTCTTCAAACATTGCCGGGATAAAGGCCATGATGATCACCGACAAAAAGAATTCGGGCCAGCTGGTTAAATTGCTCAAGGAGGAAACCTGTTCAGTATACGCCTGTTCCAGGCTTTGTGCCATATTGTTTATCTGAGGAAAATGAGCCAATAGGCTTTTGCTGATGTCGGCCAGCGGACCAGCAACGATATTTGCAAAAAAAATGATGAAAAAACCAACAAGGATCTGCCAGGCGTTGATATGTTTATTGAATCCGAGCCAGAATGGATCCTTACCATAACAAACAATCTGGTATAAAACTACCGGCACGAAGAAAAGTGCAAAGCTGCTTAATACCTGTGCGAGGCGCGCAAGATTCACATGTTCGGGCATACTGAGGGCTTTCACCATCGCCTCTCCCATTTTATTAACGGGAACGCCTGCGGGTATCACTTGCAAACCGATCAAAAACTGTATGGCGCCTACCAGTATAAACCCCAGTCCTAAAAAAATCAGCAGAATGCCCAACTGTCCCCATCCCGAATAACCCTTTATACTCCTGTATTGCATATGCTTGGCCGATTAGTTGTAAATTTGCACTTGCAATATACACCGAGTAAAAGGTTTAAAAAAACATGCCGCAGATAGGTTCTATACAACTACCCGATTTCCCCTTATTGCTTGCTCCCATGGAGGATGTAAGCGATCCTCCCTTCCGTGCGGTTTGCAAAGACCATGGGGCCGACCTTATGTATACCGAATTCATTTCAAGCGAAGGATTGATCAGAGATGCCATCAAAAGCAGAAAGAAGCTCGATATTTTCGATTATGAAAAACCGGTAGGTGTTCAGATCTTCGGCGGAGATGAAGACAGCTTGGCCATGGCCGCAAAAATTGTAGAAGTAACCAATCCCGATCTATTGGATATCAATTTCGGATGCCCGGTAAAAAAAGTAGCGCTGAAAGGTGCCGGTGCGGGAGTACTGAAAGATATTAACCTGATGGTGCGTTTAACCAGTGCCGTTGTGAAATCTACAAATTTGCCGGTAACCGTAAAGACCCGACTGGGATGGGATGAGCAAACCAAGAATATTGAAGAAGTGGCCGAACGCTTACAGGATGTAGGCATCAGTGCCCTGGCGATACATGGCAGAACCCGTACCCAGATGTACAAGGGCGAAGCCAACTGGGAGCTGATCGGAAAAGTGAAGAATAATCCCCGGATCAAGATCCCCATTTTCGGGAACGGAGATATCGATAGTCCGGAAAAAACCCTGGAGTATAAAAATAAATATGGCGTAGATGGCATCATGATCGGCCGGGCAGCCATTGGCTATCCCTGGATCTTCAATGAGATAAAACATTTTTTAAAAACGGGAACCCATTTACCGGTGCCTACTATCGAAGACCGAGTGGCCGTTTGCAAAAAACACCTGCACCGTTCTTATGAATGGAAAGGACCGGTGGTAGGAATTTTTGAAATGAGAAGGCATTATGCTAACTACCTGAAAGGGATGCCCAATATCAAAGAATACCGGTACAAACTGGTTACTTTAAAAACAGTAGAAGAGATCAATGAAGTATTGGATGAGATCGTGAAACAATATTCCGGTTTCAATTTTGAAAAAACGCCGATCGAACTGATCGACTACCATCAAAAATGTCCGGTATAAGCCTCAACCGGTAACAGAAATCATTACTCAAATTGGGTCTACTTTATATTGATGCTATTGATCAATCGCATCAGTGATCTCCTTACTCATAGGGTCAGTAGCGGATGCAAAAAAATGAGTGAGGTTCCCATTTTCATCAACCAGGTATTTACAGAAATTCCAGGAGGGTGCCCGATTGTTCCATCCATTCTTGCTGGCATTGCTGAGCCAGGCAAAAATTTCATTTTGTGCCGGATCTTTTATCACTATGCTTTTTTTCATCAGTAAAAAGCTAACCCCATAATTCAAGGAACAAAATGTAGCGATCTCAGCATCATCCCCTTTTTCCTGACCCTTGAAATCGTTTGCCGGAAAACCAATAAGCACTAATTTATCTTTATACTGAATGAATAATTTTTCCAATGATTCGTATTGACGGGTATATCCGCAATCACTCGCCGTATTCACCAGCAATATTTTTTTGCCTTTCAAACTGGAGAGATCAAGCGTGGTTCCGTTATTCAACACACCCGAAAGGGAATAAAAAGAAACCGGCGCCTGTTTCTTTTCCGTACTGGCCGTACGATTGCCCGAATGGCTCAGATTCGACAACCACATGAAGGCGGGATAAACAGCTTTTAATATTTTCTGGCGATAGGTCATATGAACTGAATTGAGATTCACGATTTGTACATAACTAAAAAAAGCTACCAGGAGTAAAAGAAGGACCAGGAGCGTTCTTTTGAATTTATTCTTCGGAATAAGCATAATTGCATGTTAAGTTGATAATATTATTCCTCAGCCCATTCCCAATTTACCTGATCACCCATTTAAATAATTTTAATTTACCCTTAAAAGGTGGATACTTCACCGCAGGATCGAACCAGGTGGGTGTTTTCAGTATCGATTTTTTATGACTAAATGTATCGTATGAAAATTTTCCATGGTACGCGCCGATGCCGCTGTTTCCCCTTCCGCCAAAGGGCAGATTATGGTTGGTGAGATGCCAGCTGGCATTATTGATACAGCCTCCTCCAAAAGCAACAGACCCGATCCATTCGGTTTCTTTTTTTGCTGAAGAAGTGAAAAGATAAAAAGCAAGCGGATTGGGATTACGATCGATCAGCTGCTTGGCCTCTTCAAATGTATTAAAAGGAATGATGGGCAAGATGGGTCCAAATATTTCTTCCTGCATGATGGGTGTATCAACATTTACATCGACCAATAGCGTGGGCTCAATGAATAACCTTGAAACATCCGACCTGCCGCCATGCACGATTTTGCCCTGGCTCATATAAGATAATACCCGGTTGAATTGTTTTTCGTTGATGATCTTCGAATAATTATAACTGTCTTCTGCCTGCTCGCTGAAAAACTGATTGATGATCTGCTTTAGTGCAGCGATGAGCTCATCTTTTACCGAGGCATGTACCAAAACATAATCGGGTGCCACACACATCTGGCCCGCATTGGAAAATTTGGTTACCGCAATTCGGCGGGCTGCCACTTTAATATTGGCGTCGGCCTCCACTACACAAGGACTTTTACCACCCAGTTCGAGGGTAACAGGCACCAGCCTTTCGGCCGCCATCTTATAAATTATTTTTCCTACAGCAGTACTACCGGTATAGAATACATGATCAAAACTGAATTGATTCATCATCAGGGGTATTTCTGTTGCACCATCTCCGGCAGTAAACTGGATATGCTGCTTTTCAAATGTTTCGCTGATGAGCTTTTGCATCACTTGTGCTGTGGCCGGTGCAAATTCGGAAGCCTTCAGCACCACACAATTTCCGGCCGCAATGGCTCCGCAAAGTGGTGTAAAAAGCAGTTGCAAAGGATAATTCCAGGGACCAATGATGAGTATCACACCCAGTGGTTCGGTAAGCACCTGACTTTTAGAAGGAAGGTTCAATAAATTGGTAGATACCCCCTTGGGTGCCATCCAGGATCTAAGTTTACTGATGGTATTGTTGATCTCGGCCAGTAAAAATCCGGTTTCGGTTACCCAGCATTCTTCCGGACTTTTTTTAAGATCGGTATACAGGGCCTGGTGGAATTCCTGCTCGTATTTTTTTACCGCATCGCGGAGTTTGATCAATTGTGCCCTGCGAAAGGCATAGTCCTTGGTTACACCGGATTCAAAATATCGGCGCATTTCTAACAGGTTAATATCTGACATTACTGCTAAATTTGTGGAAAGGTAAAAGAAAATAGCTAAGGGAAGCATTGAAAAATATACCCATCAGCAGTTTGATCGATATGCAGTAGCATTGCAATCATAGCCGGTGTTTTTGGACCCAGTAAAATTTAGATGCATGGATGATGAACAATATATGAAGCTCGCGCTTCAGGAAGCCCAAAAAGCATTCGATGCCGGAGAAGTACCTGTGGGTGCCATCATCGTCATGAACGGGCAGATCATTGCTAAGGCACATAATCAGGTTGAATTGCTGAACGATTGCACGGCTCATGCAGAGATCATGGCGCTTACGACTGCCTTTAATTTTTTGGGCAGCAAGTATTTACCCGATGCATGTCTTTATGTAACCCTGGAACCCTGCCTCATGTGTTGCGGGGCATTGTACTGGAGCAAGATCGGAAGGATCGTGTATGGTGCTGCGGATGAGAAGAACGGCTATCGCAAATTGACCACCGCAAATCCCTTTCATCCAAAAACGGAACTGCTGGGAGGCGTTATGCAGGAAGCAGCGTCATTGCTGATGAAATCATTTTTTTTAGCCAGAAGATAATTTATAAAAGCACCAGCCTTTTTCGAAGTTTATGCTGATGCTGCCGGATGCATACGAAATAGATCCCCGGTTTTGCATTGAACATCAGCATCAGTGATTCATCGCCACTATACAGCAACCGTTTATCATCCCTGAGGATATTGCCCATGGCATCAACAAGCTGTATCCTAATGAGACCTGGTTCAAAACCGGAAAGGGTTATTTCCACTTTATTGCTGGCCGGGTTGGGGGCTAATTTTGCATTGGGCCTTGGGGCAGCCAATTGCTCAGTTTCAAGTGCATTTCCGGTTGGTTTTTGGGAGAAAGCCATACAAATTCCCGAAAACGTAAATGCGAGTAATACAATTTTCTTCATTTCATACGAATAAGAAAATAGATAGCGTAAATTTGGTGCCTACAATTCACAACAGATTCATAAAACTTAAATTTTCATCTTATGTCATTTACCTTACCCCCGTTACCGTATGCTTTTGAAGCACTGGAGCCGCATATCGATAGCACAACCATGAAGATTCATCATGGCAAACATCATCAGGCTTATGTTGATAATCTGAATAAGGCCATTGCCGGAACCGAACAGGAAAATAAATCCATTGAAGAATTGGTGAAACATGCAGGTAGTATTAGTGCTGCTGTTCGCAATAATGGTGGTGGACATTGGAACCACAGTTTTTTCTGGGAATCCATGGCCCCCAACAGTGGCGGTGCACCAACCGGAAAACTGGCTGATGCCATTCAAGCAGCATTCGGATCTTTTGATGTATTCAAAGAAAAATTTGCCGCCGCAGGATTAACTCGTTTTGGAAGTGGCTGGGCATGGCTCATCGTTAAAGACGGAAAACTGGAGATCTCTTCTACCCCGAATCAGGATAATCCTTTAATGGATGTTGTTGATGTAAAAGGCACCCCAATATTGGGTTGCGATGTTTGGGAACATGCTTACTACCTGCATTACCAGAATCGCCGAGCTGATTACCTTGCTGCTTTTTGGAATGTAGTGAACTGGAATAAAGTAGCTGAACGTTTTGGAGGATAATGATATTTTTAAATAGAATATTTAACTAAGAACTGCCATCTCAGGATGGCAGTTTTATTTTTTATGGAAGGGGGTCATATCCTTGTCCACCCCATGGATGGCAGGTCGACACTCTTTTAATGGTCAGCCACAATCCCTTAATGGGTCCATATTTTTTTAATGCTTCAATTCCATATTGCGAACAGGTTGGGGTATACCGGCATTTTTGTCCCAGCCAGGGTGAGATGATCCACTGATATAATTTTATCAGCAGGATAAAAGGCATACTAAGTATTTGCAGCAGTATTTTCATGAAAGTTCTTGATCAGATTTTTTAATGCCGTACCGGTTTTATCAAACAGTGTGCTGTATTCAGGCAATACCCTTCCAGTATAAATAAAAAAAACAGACAGTTGTTTTTGCTCCAGCTGCAGTTTTTCCATCAGTGTATTTTTTTGCAGGCGGTAGGCATCACGCATCTGTCTTTTTATGCGGTTGCGGTCAACTGCTTTTTTAAAATATTTACTGCTCACAGAGAATCCTGCCTGCAATACGGGTGAGGGGGATTGGGTAAACATCCAAATGATCCGGAAGGGGGTAACAGAGAATGACTGTCCTTCCCGGAATAACTGTTCGATCAGTTTCCGGCTTTTCAGTCGCTCCTTTTTGGAAAGGGTATATCGTGCTAAACTATTCAATTGTTCAAAATTAAAAAGTCCTGCCGAAAAGCAGGACTTAATTATTTACACCGGGTTGGCTATTCAGCAACCGGCAATTTTATTTTTTATCTCCGTGTTCGCTAGAAACCGTTAGTTTATGACGTCCTTTCTTTCTGCGGCTGGCCAATACTTTACGGCCATTAGCGGTTTGCATACGCTGGCGAAATCCATGTACAGATTTTCTGCGGCGTTTGTGCGGTTGATAGGTTCTTTTTTTACCTGGCATTTGATTAAGTTTTTCCTTTTACAAATAAATTTTAAGATCCGATTTTGTTACACCCAGCAGGGCACCATCCCTGTTGTTTGTGAAAGGACGGCAAAGGTAGGGGAAAGTTGGCAGAAGACTGTTGGGAACTGAGGGTTTTTTTGCGATTAAAGGCTTAAATGGGTTGATTTTACTGCTTTTCCGAAGAAAAGACTGGCATGATTATCAAAATCGGTGGTAGAATCGGTAGTAAAAAAGGAATGCTTGCCATGTTTACTGCATTTGTCTGCTATTTCCGGATGGTGGTCAAGATAGTTGCTCAGGCTATTGGCTACAATTTCACCCTGGGGGATGATGCGAATACCGGCGGGGGTGAATTCCCTGATCTTCTCCAGCATCAGGGGGTAATGGGTACAGGCCAGCAGGATGGTATCAATATTGGGAGATTGGGCCAGCAACTCATTGATATATTTTTTTACATAATAATCAGCGCCCGGCTCATTGAATTCATTGTTCTCGATCAGGGGTACCCACATGGGACAGGCTTGCTGGAATACCTGTAAACCCGGGTAGAATTTTTCTATCTCAATGGGATAAGAGTTGGACAAAATGGTTCCACTGGTAGCCAAAATTCCTACCTGGCCCGAGTGGGATAGTTGTCCAATGATCTCTGTGGTAGGCCTGATGACACCTAATACCCTTTTCGTGGGATCGATGACCGGAAGATCGTTTTGCTGAATACTGCGCAGGGCCTTAGCAGAAGCGGTATTACAAGCGAGGATCACCAGCGGGCAACCCTGCTCAAAGAACCAACGAACGCATTGCAGCGTATACGCATAAACGGTATCAAAGCTTCGGGGACCGTAGGGGGCACGGGCATTATCACCCAGGTAGATATAATCATACTGGGGTAGTTTGTCGGTGATCTCTTTCAATACTGTGAGACCGCCATAACCGCTGTCAAAAACGCCGATGGGTTGTTTATCCATAGTCCAAAAATAACAAAGCCTCCCGACGAATCGGAAGGCTTTTAATTATTTATTCAGAAAATATTAATTGGTTTTACCAGGAGTCAACGGCTTGGCCGGAGTTTCCTTGATACCCAGTTTAGCCTTTACAAATGGCATCAGATCGTCACCGGCAGGCTTTACCAACAATACGCTGGTAGAAGCATCGATCACATAGCTATATCCTTTTTCTTTGGCTACAGCGTTGATTGCCTCAAATGCTTTTGCTTTAATGGGGGCAATTTTTTCCTGTGCTTTCTGGTTGTATTTGTCTTGTGCAATTTGATTCCAGTTTTGCACTTCTTGATACAGGGCTACAATTTCTCCTCTTTTAATTTCTTTCATAGAAGGAGTCATTTTAATAGAATCTTTTACAAACTGTGCAGCTTTATCATCTGCATCTTTTGCTTTATCCTGACCTTGTTGGATCAAAGAAGCCTGGTATTCTTTTAATTCAGTATCAATTTTTGAAACTTCGGGCATAGATCCGATCAGTTCGTCGGTATCAATATATCCAATTTTAGTTTGTGCTGAGGCACTTAACATACCAAACGCCATCACAGCTGCTACGATTAACTTTTTCATTTTTAATTTACTGTTTACTTGTTTAAGAGTTTTTATTTTCAAATGGGCAGCGGGTGATCGCTGCATATATTATCATTATTTTACACCCAAATTTCTCAATACATCATCACTCCGGTCTAACTTTGGGTCGGCAAAGATAACTGTAATTCCTTCACTTTTATCTAAAATGAAGTCATATTGTTTATCTAACGCCAGTTTTTGCACAGCTGTATACACCCTGTCTTGTATGGGTTTGATCAGTTCCTGCCTTTTTTTGAACAGGTCGCCCTCAAAGCCAAAATGCTTTTTCTGCAGATCACGTAATTCTTTCTCTTTGTTATACAATTCATCTTCCCGCTTTTTTTTCAAAACATCGCTCAACATTACTTGTTCAGCATCATAGTCCTTGTACATTTTATCCATGGCTGCCTGTTTCTGGTCAATTTCCTGCTGCCATTGCTCACTGAACAGATCTAGCTTTTTTTGAGCCTCCTTGTAATCAGTCAGTTTTTCCAAAATATATTTGGAATCGATAATGGCATAACGCTGAGCTTGAACGGCAAAGCCCAACATCGAAAAACATAACGACAGCAAAAAGATCTTTTTCATGTTATTTTTTTTACAAATTAACAATTAATAAATGTTTTATTCAGGTTCCTGTCCGAGCATGAAGGTGAATTTTGCGGCACCCTTTAATCCACCGCTTTGTGTATATCTATCAAATCCTACGCCATAATCAAATCCAAGTAATCCAAACATGGGTAAATAGAATCTCATACCCACCCCTGCCGAACGACGTAATTTGAA
>CAIRHQ010000010.1 GCA_903878475.1 uncultured Bacteroidota bacterium
CGGTACGATACAATCGGCATCAGTGGTCACGATCAATTTACCTTTTGCTTCAGCGATGGCTAGCTCAATGGCCTTTTTTTTATAAGAATTGATCTGGCCGTTTAGGTGGTCTTTTAATTCGATCAGTTGAAGATGTTCTCCTAAAAATGTTTTTACAATAGCTGCAGTATCATCGGTGGAATGATCATCCACTACGATCACTTCGAATAAATGGGCGGGGTAAGATTGGGCTAGCACGCTTGTCAGGCATTGGCTGATCTGCCCTTCCTCATTCCTTGCGGGAATGATGACGGTTACGGTGGTAGAGGGGATTGAAACTTGCCTTGAACGGTCAAAAACAGAAAGCTGGGTCCAGCCCTGGCGGTAGTATACAATCAGGATACCATACCCGAGGAACAATATAAAACTAATCAGGATCAGCGCGGTCATGGTGCAAGGGTTATTTGATGGCCATCATGCGGTTGGCAACAAAAATAAATTTTAAAATCGCAAATTAAGTATTATCTTTGAATAGTTGCTTAAACAACTATATGCCAAACAACCAATTTAAGAAGGGTGAACTCTACAGCTTTATCACGGGTAAGGCCAGTACGGCTATCGCCCGTCGTTTGCAGAAGAATTTCAAGCAGGCGAATGTTGACATTACCATTGAACAATGGAGTGTATTGTATCATTTATGGAAACAGGACGGCATGAGTCAGCAGCAATTATGTGATGCAACCTTCCGCGACAAACCCAGCATCACCCGTTTGGTCGACAATCTGGAAAAATTAAAACTGGTGAAGCGGGTGGCTTCCAAAAACGACCGGCGCATCAACATGATCTATCTCACCAAAGAGGCGCAACAATTGCAGGAGCAAACCATGGAGATCGCCAACCAGACACTGAATGAAGCCCTGCAGGGTGTTACCAACGGACAAATTGAAATTGCCAAGGAAGTATTGCAGAATGTGTATGAAAATTTAAAATAGTAAGCACTCAATAAAATACATTTTTATGAATACAACGGCCACAAACCAAACATCCCTCAAAGGTGGTGAATGGTTGATCAAGGAAAGTAATTTCACCGATTGTTTTACACCAGAGGAGTATAATGAGGAACAGCAAATGGTGAAGGACATGTGTATCCAGTTCCTGCATTCGGAAGTACTGCCAGTGATAGATCGGATCGATAAAATGGAAGCGGGCCTTATGCCTTCCCTGCTGGTGAAAGCCGGCGAACAGGGATTATTGGGTGTTTCCATACCCGAAGCCTATGGCGGTATGGGTAAGGATTTTATCACGTCCACCCTGGTGAATGAAGGATTGGGTGGCGGTTTTTCATTCAGTGTTGCTGTTGCCGCACATACGGGTATTGGCACCCTGCCCATTCTGTATTTTGGTACCGATGCACAAAAACAACAATACATCCCCAAACTGGCCAGCGGAGAATGGAAAGGTGCATACGGACTAACGGAGCCGAATAGTGGCAGTGATGCGCTCAGTGCCAAGACCACCGCCGTACTTTCGGCTGATGGTAAAAATTATATCCTGAACGGACAAAAATGCTGGATCACCAATGGTGGATTTGCCGATGTGTATACCGTATTCGCAAA
>CAIRHQ010000011.1 GCA_903878475.1 uncultured Bacteroidota bacterium
GAACACGAACGTTATCTGGTAGAAAAACATTTTAAAAAGCCGGTGATCCTCACTGATTATCCAAAAGAGATCAAAGCATTTTATATGCGTCAGAACGACGACGGCAAAACCGTAGCGGCCATGGATATCCTGGCACCGGGCATCGGCGAGATCGTGGGTGGAAGCCAGCGGGAAGAGCGCCTCGATAAACTTACCCAGCGCATGCAGGAAATGAATATTCCCGCAGAAGAATTGTGGTGGTATTTGGATACCAGAAAATTCGGGGCTTGTCCGCACGCAGGGTTTGGCCTTGGTTTTGAACGATTGGTACAATTTGTTACCGGCATGGGCAATATCCGGGATGTGATCCCCTTCCCAAGGTATCCGAAGAGTGCGGAATTTTAACAGGCCAATTCCTGATGAAAATCAAATCATGGAAAGACGAATATCAGTTAATGCATGCAGCGTTAGGGTTTTCTTTGCAGCATGAGAAATATTTTCCGCTTTATATCCATCTTCCTGATCGCCGGTATGCCGGTGAGTGCTATTCATGCTCAAGATAAATTAAGCATTGACCTGGCCGCCATTCGCAATATGCACAATGAATTGAATGGGCTCAATATTAGTAGTTTCTATCATTTTAATGAACGGCTCAGTGCTGGCATTGAAATGAATCGGTTCTTCCCCATCACCCGAATTATCGGCGAAGAAAGAACGGAATTATCGGCTTGGGATTTCGATCTCAACTTTCATTATCTCTGTCCGCTGTACAAAAAATTAAAATGGTATCCCATTGCCGGGATAAGCCACACTTCAGAAAAAGAAACGATCGAGACTGGAAATTTGCTCTATAAAGCAACTGAAAAATTCTATTCAGCCAATGCCGGTGCGGGTATTTTACTGGAATGGGGTCACTGGGCTCCGCATGTGGAATATTTGTTCACCTGGGGAAAGATCAACCAGCAGTTCTTACTGGCCGGCATGAGTTATGAAATTAGCTGGGGTAAAGAGCAAAAGAAAAAAGGCAAAGAATAAAATAGCCGCTTCTTGGTTTGCAGTACCCGTGCAATCCTTATCTTCCCGAAAAATATCCATGGTTCAGGCAAAGGAACTTATACAGGCATATCAGCTGCAACCTCATCCCGAAGGAGGCTGGTATAAAGAAACTTATAAAAGCAAAGAATCCATTCCTCATGAGGTATTGCCCGAAAGATTTTTGGGCAGCCGGGCCTTTTCTACCGCCATCTTTTTTTTACTGGAACAAGGAAATTTTTCTGCGTTTCACCGGATCCGTTCGGATGAGTGCTGGCATTTTTATGCAGGTGATCCATTGGAAGTATTCATGCTTTCGGAAGAAGAGGGGCTAAGTATTATTACCCTCGGACAAGCACCTGAAAAAGGACAACTGTTTCAATATGTGGTGCCCGCCAATTGCTGGTTTGCGAGTAGACCGCTGTCCTCATCCAATTATTCATTTGTGGGATGTACCGTGGCGCCGGGTTTTGATTTTGCAGATTTTGAATTAGCCGATGCTTCATCATTGATAGAACAGTTTCCACAACATAAGGAACTGATCAGTCAGTTGTGCAGATAACAACCCATCATCATTGTACAGCTGTTGCTTTAATGATCACGGGCATATTGGCCATGCGCTCCGTTTCGTGTTGTGGTTGCATGCTGAAGCCATATTGAATGCTGAACCATTTTCCTTCCAGACTTTTATTAGAGGCAAATCCCTGATTTCTTTCTGTAGCTTTTTTTTGAGGCAGCTGCAACGAAAAGGCAATACTGGTATCCTGGTTCTCAACAAAATCCCATTCTTTGCCCGACTTATCTGTAAACAGATAATGTGGCTGGTCGCCCATACTAAAACCCTTGAACTGTACAACCAGGGTAGTGGCTTTTTCTTTGGCAAGATCACCCGCATTCTTACCGGGCTCTTTTGGTTTTGCTTCCTCACTGCGGGTTAGGGTATCCATGGCGGTTTCAGCGGCTGTGGAGTTATCCGGATTGCAAGCGATCAATGTAAAAAGCATACTGAAGAGCAGGATTAGTGCCGGAACTAAATTCAGCGAAGCGATATTTTTTTGTGCTGACATGATTATTTTTTTATCGTTTATTCAATGCCAAATTATGAAAGCTCTGGTTATTTTCCCGTTATTTTTATAAAGGGATAATTGGTATTTTCGTTTGCCTAACGAATGTTCATCATGTTCAATTCACGTAAACTGATCTCGATACTACAAATACCCCGGTTGATCAGCCAAGTGGTACAACAGCTCAATACGCAAAAAAAATTCCTGAAAGAAAATATCCGTCCCATCATTGATGCATTGCTTCAGCATAACGACGGTAGTATTGATGAAACCGATCTGAAAAAAATTTACCAATATTATGGATTGGCGGTTCCTGCTATTTTAGGCGAAGCTTTCTGTTTGCTGCATGGAACAAAAATGACCGGGCAGGAAAGAATGGCCGCTACTTGTCAGGGTGCTGCCACAGGATTGTTTGATGATTTTTTCGATAAACAAAAACTACCTGATGAAATACTGCTAAATTTTATTGAGCATCCCGAAACAGTATCTGCACAAAATAGCAACCAGCAATTATTTTTATCCCTGTACCGGCTCGGATTAAAAAACCTTCCCAGCCGAACGGTCAGCATTGAACATATTCACCGCGTATTTCATGTCCAACTTGAAACCCGAAAACAAGCCCTTCCCGGATTATCAGAAGCAGAGATAAAAGACATCACCCTGCGCAAAGGGGCGCTATCATTATTATTATACAGAACCAGTTTTGCTTTTCCTATAGATGCTGAAGAGCAAGCCATGTTGTATAAACTGGGCGGCGTGATGCAACTAAGCAATGATATTTTTGATGTGTATAAGGATAGTCGTGACGGGATTCACACACTTGTCACCGATGCTACATCCATTACCGGCTTACGGAAATATTTTGTTGAGATTTATGATGATGCAGTGTCTGCAGCTTATCGTTGCCCTTATCCTCGTAAACAAATCACAGAATTCCTGCAATTACTTTCACTCGCGATCTTTAGCAGAACGATGGTTTGTCTTGATCAGTTTGAAAAAAATGAAAAACGATCAGGTGGCGTATTTACTCCGGCTCAATATACCCGCGAAGCATTGATCTGCGATATGGATAAGGCGGTTAATAAATGGAGGTCGGTGGGGTATTTATTAAGACAAAGTTTATAGTTTGTAGTTTCCTTCCCAGCAATGTCTCCTGCAAGGGACGTTGCGTATAACTAGACGCAACGTCCTCGGCCAACGCACAAATCAGCGGAGAGACGTTGCTGAGAAAAAGGATGACAGAAGATCCTGTATTTCAGTGCCCATCCGTATAAATCCGTGTTATCCGTGTATCCATTGCATTTCAGTGCCCATTCGTGTATCTATTCCACTCCCCTACACAACTCCCGCACCAGATCAGCCTCATACCCTTTTTGCAAAAGGAATTGCTGAAGTTTTCTTTTCTTAACGAGTAGCTGTTTTTCAGATCGAAGGGTATTTAGTTTCTGTTCAAATACTTTTTTCATTACCCGGTCGTAATCATCATCGGAAATAGAGCCCAGTGCCTTACGGATACAATAATCGCTTACCCGTTTTTGCTTCAACTCATATTTGATCTTCACCCTACCCCATTGCTTTACCCTGAACTTCCCTCCTGCAAACTGAATGGCAAACCGTTCTTCATTCAGATAATTTTCTTCAATGAGTTTCGATAGCAGGTCATCCACCTCATTCCGGTTCAATCCGTAGCTGTACAGTTTATCCTTGGCTTCCTGATGGCAGCGTTCCTGATAGGCACAATATTGCTTTGCTTTTTGCAGGGCCTGGTCCGGTGTATAAGTTTGTTGAAATGCCACAGTCAAAAATAACAAGAGCTGCCATTACGCAGCTCTATGTGTAAAAATATTTGAGGATAAATTATTGTTTCTGAGCTTTGTCCTTCACATAAAATACAACGGGCTCGCTCCTGGCTTCACCATTGCCATCTGTTTGCGTAACCGGTAACCCGTGATCATCGAGGGTTTGAATGGTCCAGATAAAACCATGGTTCTGTTGAGAAATGGTTTTTAATGGATCAAAGGTTCCATCGCCATCCGTATCGCCAGGTTGAACCCAAATAAATGACATTTGCGGCTGCCAAATATACTGTGTGGCTCCCCTTATTTCCTGATCCAGTAAAGGTTGATTGGCTCGCAAAGCCTGCATCGGAGTTTGCTTGTTCAATATTTCAAATACCTGTATCCGGTAAGTTATTAATGCTGTTGTTCGTGGTGAAACCGGGCTCCACCTGAATGTGATGGCCGTTTGCGCTAGTTTTGCATCAAGTACTTCTTCATTGTATGGCTTCATCAGCACGGGCAGTTGCGTAGCTGCGAGGTAAAAGCTCTTGCATTTTACTTCCGAAGCGGGTGCAAAATCCACGGGCCTCACCAGTTGCACACAGAGTATATAATTATCAGCGGGCAGCTTACCCGTTCTTTGCAGAGAACTTTTATACTTCCCGGTAAAAACCATGTTCTCCATAGGCATCACTTCTGTAGCAGTAAGGATGGTAGGGGCGCTGCCGGCAAATGCGAAAGAGGAAGCCCTTGCCAGATCGGTGTTTCCAATCACGGTACCATCAGTTGTTTTGATCTCTGTTTTTATTTTAAGGTTCTGCGGAGGAATACCCGCCTGCCCGGTTACCAACAAGGTTAATACTTCTCTTCGGTTAACCCATTCTGTTAGGTTGCCGGGAGGTGTTGAACTCATTATCAGGTCGATCTTAAATTGTGCCGAAGCAGAAATAACAATCAGGCAGAGCCATGATAAAAAGGCTAATTTCTTCATCTTAATTTTTTTTAGTGTCAAACCGATACTGGAATCCAGTGCGGAAATTACTCTCGAGATAATTGGCGCCATTGGGTATGATCTCGTTTCCGTATTTGAAATAGTTGGTGGTCATATAAGTATTCCAGGTCAGTTTTTTATTCAGTTTAAGGTCAATATTACAGGAGGCAATAAAATTATTGGAGCTTGTAAAGCTGTTTAACTTGCCGTTGTTGTATTGGATCTGTCCATGTAAACGCATTTTCTTTTTTGCAGCCGGAAAACTCAATCCGCTGCTGATCGTCATAAGTCTGATTTTTACACCCGGTACACTATTGGAAAAATACAGGACACTAAAATCAGGCGAAATGTTCTTTTTCAAAAAAGTAGGCACATAATTCAACATCACCGTATGGGTATTATTAGAACTGCTGGCCCCGCTGATCACATCCCGCTCATCGTATTTACTATAATTATAACTTAGGCTGAGCAGGTGAACCATTTTTGAATTGCTCCAGGTATACGTTGGGTTGATGCCCATGTCATTGCTTACATTCTTTATACCAAAGGGGTTGATGCCGCTGGCGGTTTGAAATCCAAAATTATTATAGTTCACATTGAGGCTGAAATTATCATTGAATTGCGTATACCAATTGAGGTTTCCTATAAACTGTTTTGCCTTAAGCGCAGTATTGCTTACATTATTCACACGCTGGCCCAAGCTCGCTACTACATTCATCTTGTAAGTTTTATCCTTGTTCTTCCAGGCATTGAAGCGGGTATTGATCGTATAATCTAAGCGATCTGATTGCAGGTACGGATAACCGGTAGTTTGAAAACCTGCGCCCAGGTATTTCCCCGTGACGCCGATATCAAAATTTTTCGATTTTTTTCCGAATGAAGCCTGCCCAGCGTAATCCTTTACGGTAGAACTGTGAGCATCAATGAAGGGTTTAAAGTTTTTTATGGAAGAGTCGAGAGGCGTATTAAGATCTTTCGTAAAGATCGATCGGGCACCTTCTGCCTTAATGTACCATCCCTGATTAAAGAACAGGTCGGTCATCAGGCTCGCAACAAATCCTTCCTGAGGTTTTACGGTAAGTGGAGGTGGTGATGAAGAAGACGGAACATCTTTCCCCTTTGCAAAATTGAATGCAACCATGTATTTGCCTTCCTTCTCTTTTCCCAGCTGGAACATCCAGTTCTTACGTTTGTAGGCCCCTACTACTGATGGCGGACCCGAAAAATAATTGATCCCCTGCTGTGATACGCCTGTAAAGAATTTGATCCGGTAAGTTTTAGGCCGAAGATCAAAACCAGCGCCAAATATGCCAATATCTCCTGTGGAAAGTTCAGAATATTTTAAATACTGCGTACCCAATTGTAATTCAGCCCATTTGTATTTCGGGTTAAGGCCAAAATTATTCATTGGGTTGGTAATGAACTGTCCAAAGTTTGGTTTCTTGATCCCGGCGTACGGTCCCGCAAAATTGGTAGGTATGGCTGCAAAATTAAAATTAAAGGGCAGGCTGAAATTTTTTCCGAAATTAAACGTGGGTGTAAAATTAAAACGCACCTGGTTCCAGGGCTTTCGGGGCGTATAACCGAGCCAGCCCGATGGATTACGGCTAAGGCCATAGCCTTCATAGCTCACCCCCATCGTTCCCGATGCAGAGAAGGAAGGTTTTTTATCCTGCCCAAAGCTTTCACTTGTTCCTATCCAACCGATCAATAATATGCATAAACCAAATTTTATTTTCATACTACCTGATTTTATAATTTATGGTATGTTGACTTTGAATTTACATTCACATTTTTTTCCTCCACAATTTCCTACTATAGTATATTCATACACTCCAGATAACCCCAGATAAGTATAACTGAAATTGGGCCCCGTCAGCAGTTGTGAACTATTATCAGGTTTCTTAATCATTACCGATACAGAAGACCCCACACAATCTTTTCCATTATTGTCTTTACAGGTAAACCCCGGATTCATATTTACGGGTATGTTACCTAGGAACAACTGTACCGTTTCTCCGCATTTTACCGGCCTGTTGTTATTTCCTTCATAAGATAATGTTGGGTTTATTTCACATTTACAGGCCTGCGGATCTTCGTGTCCGCCACCGGGTTTTATTACCACCGTAAAGCAACTGATCACTTCGCACTCCTTACAATCCTTATCCCTGAAAGTGAACTTCACACAGATCTTTGCAGTAAGCTCGCAACAATCAATAATGGATGCAGAAGGTAAAAGAAATGACAGATTGATATTTGCCGGCAAAGCAAATGGCGGTGTGCCACTCCAGATAACCTCCCGGGGATTCTGGTACATTCCATTACCCGAAGGGTTGAATGCAGGTACTGTTGAATTGTACATCGTGATCTTTGGCGGGATGGCCCCCACATTTCCCGGCTGGTACATGCTTGCCCAGGTGAATGGATAACTCTTACAATTCAAACATTCATTATTGAAATTACTGAACAGGTTATAACTCATCACTTCGGCCCTGATCTCGGTGAACAGGTTGCCGGCTGGACCGGTGATCGGGAAGCTGGCACTGGCCACAGTGGCATCGGGATTGGTAATGGTACTTAACTGAATCGTGGGATCTTTCACCGCGATATTGTACGGACAACAGGGTTCGCTGCAGGTATCTACTTTATACCTGATCACACAACTGTCACATATCTTACCACCACACCATCCGTATAAAGTAACGGAGTATGTGCCTGCCAGGTTGGCGATGAAGGTTAACGGTACATTACCCGTTGTGGTTCCCGAAGGCTGCACCAGCAGATAGGTTACCGCTGCGTTACAGGCTGTATCTGCACAATTATATTTTGCATTGATACTAATGGTCTTTTTACACTTGATGTCAATGGGCTTCTCTCCCACCTTCATGCAGTTGATGGGCTGGGCTACATTGTCAATGGTCACTGTCTTCTCTCCCCACTTGCTTCCTTTGCAATCGCAGGGGTTGCAGTTCACATCGAAATAGATCACACAACTGTCGCATAGCTTGCCGCCGCACCAGCCATATAACGTTAAGGTATACATGCCGGTTATGGACGGAGTGAAGCTCGCGGCTACATTACCCGTTACGGCAGGTCCTGTTGGCGGCTGCAGTTTGTAGGTAACCACGCTGTTGCAGGCCGAATCCTTACAGTTGTAACTTGCATTGAAAGTATAAGGCTTATTACAATCCAGTTTATATTTCTGCTTGCAATCAAGCACCAGCTTAACCGGCACATTCGCTATTGGCGGAACGGCTTCTCCCTGGGTAAGCTCTATTTCACCCCAGTGGCTTTCCTTACAATCACAGGTATCACAAGGAGGCACTACAACCGAATAGGTTTTACTGGTGTCTTTACATCCGGTCATCGGATTAGTGAGTACCACATAATATGATCCGGTTTGTACGCCATTGGGCAAATTATCGTACACGCCATTGGGCAGTCCGTTAAATGTTGAAATACCGGAAAAGATCTGTGTATTAGTATTGGCATTGAACCAGTCGATGGTATAATTAACCACATAAGTACCAATCAGCGGGCGTGGTGCATAAATGGCGAATGGCCTTACACAATGGCAGGGAATACTGTCGCAGAAATGCGGGAACAAACCAACAGGAGGCCGGGCATTCACTACAATGCTTGTACTGCTCTTACAACCCGTAAGCGGATCGGTATAGGTTGCCGTATAGGTGCCGGCAGTATATACTACAATGCTGATGGTATTTGCTCCGGTATTCCAGGTGATATTACCGGTATAATTGGTAACCGTTAACGTGATCGGCTTGCCTTCGCAGAGGTCAGGACTGAAATTAATGATCGGGGCAAGCGGTATCGGATTAACCGTTACCGTAAGCTGGCAGGTATCGCTGCATCCATACTGATTGGTTACAACCAGGAAATAAGTAGTGGTAACCGTTACAAAATTGGAATACGTCGTACTTACAGAAGCCGGAGCTCCTCCAAGTACATTATTAAACCATGCATAAGTATAGTTAGGAATAAACGGCGTACTGAGGATTACATTTTCCGGTCCGCACAATTGTGTGTTAGATGCACTAATGATGGCCTTTGGCTTGGCCGCATTTTTTACCTCACAGATATTTGAATAACATTTGCAACTATATGAATTGGAGATAACCACCCGGTAATTTCCGGGAGCAGTGGCAATATAACTATTACCCGTACTCGCTCCTGGTGCATTCACAAAAACACTCGGGGTTGTTTCAATTTCCCACTGATAATTATATCCCGCCACGAGCGGTGTAGATAATGTTACGTTGCCGCCGGGGCAGATATATTTTTTGGGAGGAATCTGGCAACTGGCAATGCCGGGATTAACCGTAACAGGCTTGATCTTGGTACAGGTATTTCCCAGCTGATCAACAGCAACGAGTTTTACATTAAACACGGTTGGAATGGCAACAGTGGCATAAGCGTGTTGTGTGGGTGATACATAAGATGAATAGGTATCATCAAAATCCCAGGCATAACTTACAAAACCTCCCGGCGTTGAACTGAATGTGACCAGGTTGCCACTGCATACCGGTGTGGGAACCACGCTGATGTCAAACGGCGTATAGGTAAATGTAACCTGGGCCTGACTTACACAGGTAAGCGGTATGGACGGATCAGCATAATTGATCGTTAATTTCACCGTATAAGTGGTAGGAACCACGGCGGTATAACAATGCGACTGACCTGCATTTGAAGGGGTAGTAAATACCGGGCTGCCGTCTCCGTAATCCCAACTATACGTTGCCGTGGCTGCATTGCTTGTTGGAATAACAACAGATGCATTCGTGAAATTGGCACAACCATTACATCCCAGTAAATATCCAAGTTTTGCTTCTATAGGCACAATAACTGTGGTGGCTACACAATTCCCTTTACAATTCGTTGGATTTGGAAATGGCGCTACCGGACCACCTACACAAAATGTAACACAATAAATTCCTGCGTGGATATAGGTATGCGGCTTGGGCACACCGGATACACCCGGAGCATTGGTGCCATCTCCAAAATCCCAGGTAATGCTTGCCCCTGTTGGATTTGGGGTGGTACCGGTAAAGGTGAACATATTGCAACTGTTTCTTACCACACTGGTGATCTGCGGATTATTCACATCAGGACAACAAACCTTCTTTACATAGAATGAAACATTTTTACTGCAGGTGCCATAAGTAACCACAACATAGTACCAGCCAGAATCGGTGGCCATATAAGTGTTCGACAGGTTGGTATTGGTTACCGGCGCGCCCATGGAAATACCGGAAGGGAAGATTCCCTTGAACCACTGATAGGTAAATGTGCCACTGCCGGGTTTTATCACATCCACTTCCAGTTGCTCATTGGTGCCGGTTCCATTGCAATGCCCAACGCCGCAGGTTTTTGGAATAATGGCGAAGGGATCTTCTACTGTAATGGATTTTGTAATGGTACATGGCCCATTGCTCACCGCTACAGAAAAAGTTCCGATGGTATTTACTGTAATTGAATTGCTTGTTTGACCGCCCGGAGTCCACACATAAGAGTAGCCAGGCGTTGCCGTTAGTGTAACACCGCCGAGGCATACATTGCCCGACTGCGATAAACTGAATACCGGCTTTTTCCCGATATTGATCGTCCAGGAAGTATTTCCACAAGCTGAACTTGCCTGTAGAATTGCAGACCAGGGTCCGGCACCCACAACCTGGCCGTGCCATAATATGGTGGGCATATTGGTACCATTGCCCAATACTACAGAACCCAGACTGGATGGTGTAATTGTCCATTGTACATTTTCGCCGGGTGGTAAATTACCTCCCGCTAAAGTATATTGAAACTGATCATCCACACATACATTCTGATTGCCACTGATGGTGCCGATAACGGCCTGGGTTATGGTTAATGTTACCTGAGCCGATGGGCAAGGAGGGGCCGTGTTCCTTTGCAAAACCACCGTGATCGTTCCGGGTATTGAAGTCCACAACACATTCACCGCATCGCCGGTTGCTGTTGGAGAACTTCCTGGCTGGAATGAACCCGAAGGCGTTATGCTCCAGCTATAATAATATCCCGGAGGTGCCGGTGTGCTCATTGAATATGAATAGGAAGAACCCGGACAACCCTTATTAGGCCCGTTAATGATACCTGGTACCGGAGTAGATACCACAGTTATTTTTAAATACTGTGTATCCTTGCTGTTACAGAAATTATTTCCGGTTTCCCAAACCTTAACGGTATACACGCCAGGATTATTGAATACAGGATTAAATGTACTTGGACCACTTATAGATGGAGGCATAACTCCAACAGCAGGCACAACCACCCAATTAAAAGATCCCGTTGCGGGCACTACATAAAGATTTGCTGCTGATCCAGCGCAGATCGTTTGATTATTATATGCCTGAAATTTTTGTTTAGGCGTAATCGTTAGTTTACCCGTGCTATTGCAGCAAATATGCTTATTGGTGAGTGTAATAGAAAGTTCATAAGTACCTGCAGTAAGTCCTGGTGCACCCCAGTTGATGTAAACCGTATTGTTATCCGGGTAAGTACTGAGCGCATTATTATGTGTGGTATTGGCAGTAATATTAGTTAATGTCCAGTCGTAAAATGTACCGGGCAACATGGGTAAAGTGTATGATGTGATCGAATTGGGGCATGGTACCGTATTGCCCACCGGTACCGGGTTTTGTGGAATGATGGGCACCGGCACCGAAGCCGTGCACCCTCCCGGACAACTGCCGATGATCTGTCCCTGCACAGCGCCATTACCCCATACTATCTTTACCCAGTTACCTCCCTGGGCAATGATGGTACCCCCAACAGGAGGTAGCCAGGTTGGATTTGCACAACCAATAGCATGATAGGTTGCTGTATCACCGGCACAAACCGTACTGATACATTCGATGGTCATGGTTCCCTTTAAAATGGTAACCAGTTTTTTTATGGTATCCGAACAGCAGGTTTGTGTAACCGTATCAAAACCGCCATGTGTGTTTTGAACAGTAACCTGGCTAAAACTGGATGCGATCAGGGTAACTGTATAGGTTCCGGCAGCCGCATAAAGATGTGACTCATGCACATTTGCCGAATAGTTAAGTCCGCCCGAAGCCGGATCACCAAAATTCCAACTGTACACCGAGGTGGCCAATGGAGTTGTGGTATTGGTAAAAGAGATTGTAGAGCCCGCACAAACATTATTGGGCGTGAAGGTAAAATTGGCGATTGGTTTGTTTTTTACGGTTACCATCATACAGGTGGTAAATGTATTTCCGCTTCCGTCTGTTACTGTTAACGTTAACGTATAAACGCCTACACCGGGCCAGATGATGGAAATATTTGCCGATGTATTGTTCGGATTGATGGAAACGGCCTGCGGCCCGGTCACGGTCCAGTTATAACTGGCCCATACACCTGCTGCTGAATAGTTGTATAGTTGGCCCATACAAACCGCAATGGCTTTGCAGTCCTTCCCCTGATCGGGGAATCCTGCGCCATTTGCACCCCTGGTATTCAGGCAGTCTGGCGAATTATGTAATATCTCCACCTGGTTACAGGCCTGTGCATTGATCTTGTTACTGGCAGCCAACATGAAAAATCCCGCAAGCAGTATGATCATTCCGGCCTTCATATAGTTGATTGTTTTTTTCATGGAGGTTATTTTTGGTCGTTGTTGGGATTAATATTTCCTTTCGCACATCCTTCTTTCTTCTTTTCATAGCAGATCAGTTTATTGCACACCGTGCAATCATCGAAAGTTACCACGTAACGGATACACCACCTGATCACCGCATCGCAGCACTTAACCGTTGGCGGTACCGTTATCGTCATGGCTGCGGGGGTGCCGCCGCTTAAATTTTTGGGCGGACTAAAATTCCATTCCTGCGAATGTGTACCATTGGCAAAATTTCCAAAGGTCTTGCTGTCTTTATTGCACAACATGCAGTCATCGCTTTCGGGTTTGTATTCAAAATACACCAGCTCAGCCTTGATATTCTTCACCAGTTTGGGTGATACGCTGATATTTGTGTTCATGTTGATATTCCCGTTGGCATCAAACTTAATGTCCTTCTGCACCACATCGATCTTGATGCTGTCGCAGGCATTACAAATGCATTTGAGTGTGTCATAAACCACCTCGGTTTCTTTATTGTCGGGATCGGCCACATCTTCAGCATCAACCAGGAATTTCAGGAAGTTGGCCGTGATACATTTAACGGTAGCAGTAAATACCTGCGATCCGTTACCCGCAATGGTGGCAGTGGGCACAGCAGGTGTAACCGGCGTTAAAATGATAGACGCGCCTGCACCGTTTATTTTATACTTGATGGATACAATGTTGACAGGATTGGCCAGGTTGTTCTTTACACGGATATAAATGTTCTGAACATTTTTTTCGCAACAACTGACAAACACACTGTCGATCTCGGTATCAATATTGTTCTGCACTTTAAAACTCCATACTTCACTCTTGCCTTCATTGCCGCCAACAGGTTGTCCTTCCCGGTTTACCGCCTGCACCTGCCATACATAATCGCAGAGATAAGGTGGCCTGCACGGTCCAGTGTAAATACCCGGTACCGTTACTTCCGTGATAAGCATTTCTTTTTCTACAATTGGTTTATTGGACCTCATCGCCTGCGAACCACTTTGTCCCTGCATTAGTTGCCATACTTTTAAACGGTAGGTAACCGGTTCCTGTGGTTTGGGAACAACGGGAGTCCACCGGAATAAGGTAGGGGCGGTCATGTCTTTGGGAAGAAATTTCTTTCCGTCAACAGGTGCAACCAGTTTTGGTGGCGATGCTTCATTTGCTGATTTATCTACCACTTTAAATGTAAAGGGTTCGCTGGTTCCGTTATTTCTTCCCATAGGCTTACCCTCACGGTTAACCGCCTGCACATTCCATACATAATCGCAGAGATAAGGTGGCCTGCAAGGGCCGGTATAAATATTACTTACCACCGCCTGGGTGATATTGTCAACATCCTTTGTTACAATGGGCTGGTTGGTTCTCATTGCCGTAGTTGCATTCTGTCCCTGCATCAATTGCCAAACCTTCATCCGGTAAGTAACCGGCTCTTTGGGTTTGGGAACCAGGGGCGTCCACCTGAACATCACGGGCTTTATCATATCTGTGGAACTGTATTCCTTTCCATTCTCCGGTGTAATCAGCGTTGGGGGAGAATAGTCTGTTTCTTTTGCTGTCTCCACCGTAAACTCCTTGCACACTTCATTACTGATGGCAAGCCGTTCCACACTAAAGAACTGTGCACATATCGTATAGCTTCCGTCCTTCAGTTCGTGACAAGCGGAAAGCAGGCCCGTAAGCTCATTTACATTAAAAGACCTGGTCGTAAAATCATCTACCGGCAATCCATTTGAATAATTGCTGCCACAGATCAACGAGCCGCCCGATTTGATCTGAAGCAACAGCTTAACACCCTTGAATTCTCTTGTTGCTGGTGACTTTTGAGCTACCAGCAGCAATGACCCGGGCATATTGTTCCAGTTGTCGATGATCGCAGGCAACTGATTCTTCACAGTAAAGTTCACGATCTTGATCTGCTGTGCCTGCCCTGGCTGAGCTATACTAGCCAGGCTGAAATGACAAAGCAGTAAAAGCAATAAGTTGATTTTACGCATAAAGAAATGTTTAAGGGGAACAGCGGGAGCCGTTCAATGATTAGTCCAATCGATTATTAATTACCAATATAGGTAAACTATACTTGGTTTGCAATAGTTTGGTATAACAATAAGAACAAAAAAGCGGAGCTTTTGCTGCTTCGCCTGAGGAACTAATGACTATTTATCCGTTAAACGGTCGGTACACTCATAATCTCGTTTCAGGATATCATCAAATTCATCTGCTTTCTTAAATAATTTCTGAAACTGTTCTTTTCCGTTCTCGATGGTCATATCCAGATCATAAAGGATACAACTGAGTACGATATTTTGTCCTGAACAACTGATTACCAATCCATTCAATTTGTAATTTTCTTCCAACAAAAATTGATATAGTGGTTTTATTTTAGCGGCATTGGTTGGCATCTGACAGAGAAAGGCATCGCCGGCCACAAAAAAATTCTCGGGGTTATAGGCGATCTTGATCTTCGCAGATCCTTCTTCTACTTCCCAGGTATTGGGTCCGCTTCTGGCCAGTTTAATATCTTTCCCCAGCAATTTTAAAACCTGCTCAATGGTTTTTGCCACGCCCACTGCTTCCTGTTCTTTCTCCGGCATTTTGGGAAGCGTTACTTCGGTGCCGCAACTGGGACAATATTTTCCGCTATCAATATTTTCGTTGGTCACTAAAAAATCGCAGGAGGCACATCTTGTACTGGCATTACCGCGATTGGGTTGATATAATTGTAAAGCCGTACGCAAATAAATCACCGGCAATGAAAAACCAAGGTTATCAGCACCGCGGATGATGAACGAGTTCACCCCGATCACATCTCCTCCGGCATTCACCAATGGACCACCGCTATTACCCGGATTGATGGCGGCATCGATCTGAATATATTTCAACCCGTCGCGGATCCGGTCTACCTTACTGATCACGCCCTGCGTGGCGGTGTAGTTGAGGCCATAGGGATGTCCAATGGCCACCACTTCGTCTCCGTCTTTCATGTCTTCATACCGGCCCAGGTGTATATCGGGTAATAAGGTTCCGGTGGGGGGTTCCAGAAAAGCAAGATCATGCTTCCTATCGGTATACCATACACGACTTAAGGATTTGGGAAATAATTTTCCCTGGATGGTAACTTCGGCCACATTATCCACCACATGGTTATTGGTAACGATGAGGTCAAATTCCTTTACGTAAAAGCCCGTACCCGTACCCGTTTGTGTGGCGATCTGAATGATGGCGTCCTGATATTTTTCTATGATGTCTTGCGTAGGCATTACTTCGGATCAAAATTTAAGGTTTCCAATTCACGGGTAAAACTATAATTGAAATTCAGCAGACTGTCGAATTTCAGGTTGGATAGATTAAAAACCATCACGGGATATTTTTTCTTCCAACCATTCTGGATGGCTTCTATATCCGCGAGGATAGCATCACTGTTGAATTTATTGCCTACAGAATCGTACAGACCCGTTTCAAAACCCAGGGCCATAAAATAATCGGAATAATTCACTTGCATAAAAAGTCGGAACAGGCTGCTGAGTGGACTGGGCAGGCTATACGAATACTGACAATACGAGATCCCATATTCGCAGATCTGGTTGCCGATCAGCGGATAATTATTATCGCGGTACCAGGCTACATTATTATTGGCTGCATTGATGGCATCGATAACCGTTTTCTGGGTTTGAGGCGCTACAATGGAAAAACAACTTTTGTTGCGGAAGAGATTAATAAAAAATTCTTCTTTGGGTTTCTGTTGCCATTGCTGAAACTGCTCCATCATATTATTATTCTTTTCCACTGCAGGCTTCTCATCTTTCAGGAAAAAGATAACGGGGATCTTTTCCAGATCAGCCTGTAAACTGCCTTCGGGGCAAACCAGGTAATCGATACGGAATGCCAGGGCAAGCAGCAGATAAGCAATGCTTCCGCTGAATTTTTCGGGATCCAGGGTTTGAACATACTGTAGTGTTTCGCTGATCCATTTCTGCACAAAAGCATATTTCACCTCTTTTTCTGAATCCGGAAGGGCCATCAAATGGTCGGTATCCAAGGTTTGCAACGAAGAAAAATCCTTCACCAGCAGGTCGTCCTGCTTATCGGATTTTGTAGCCAGTTCTTTCAGTGCATAATACAGTTTATTAGGATTGGCCATATTGATCTCGCTATCGAATCGCATGCATAACCGATCTTGCTGCAAAGCATAGCGACTATAATATAATAAGAAGTTCTGCTCCAGCAGCCTCCGCATCACGGGAACAGAAGGTTGGGGCATTTTCGCCAGGGCTACCTCTGCCTGTAAATGGGTGTCGGTGCCTTGTCCCCGCACAATTTTAGACCCTTGGTAGATGGCAAAGCTAAAATCGGTGCCACTGCGGTTGAACTCCACATTACCTGCGGCATCATCTCGCAGATAATCGAAAAAAGCATCTATGCTTTCGGGGTATTTTTTTTCTTTGAAGAGGTTATCGGCATCGGTCCAGCGGCTCACCTTCTCGGGCGATTTGTTATTATCGCTATAGCGCCCAAACACGATATCGGGTGCTGCAGCGGGCTTTTTGCCCCAGCCGAATAATTTATCAAACATGTGCCCGTGGTTTATTTCCCAAGTAATAGCAATTTACGGAACGTTGGCTTAAAATGTTTAAAAATTGCCCGTACATTTAGGTGGGTAAATTTTATATTTGCCAAATAAAGACATAATTATGAAGTTCATCGTTTCCTCGTCGGCCTTACTTAAGCAACTACAACAGATCAGTGGTGTGATCAATGCCAATACCGTGCTACCCATTCTGGAAGATTTTCTGTTCGAAATCGAAAAGAACAAGCTTACCGTGGTGGCTACCGACCTCGAAACCGTGATGAAGGTTCACTTGGATATTGAGGCCAAAGACAGCGGAAAAGTATGTATCCCTGCCAAGATCCTGCTGGATTCGCTGAAGAATATCTCGGAACAGCCGCTTACTTTCAATATCGACAAGAGTTTTTCTGTTGAGATCACCAGTGATAATGGTAAATACAAGGTAATGGGCGAAAACCCCGATAATTTCCCTAAAGAACCCGCTCCGGATGATGCCAATTCCTTTACGATGTCCTCCTCGGCCCTGGTTACCGCCATCAATAAAGCCCTGTTTGCCGTAAGCAACGACGACCTGCGGCCGGCCATGACGGGTGTGTTCTTTGAGCTGGATAAAAAAGGAATCACGTTCGTGGCTACCGATGCGCATAGGCTTGTACGTTATACCCGTAAGGATGTAAGTTGTCCGAAAAAAGATTCTTTCATCGTTCCAAAAAAACCGCTCAACCTTTTAAAAAATGCTTTGCCTGATAATAATGATGAGTTGAGTTTGAGTTATAATAGTAATCATTTGTTCATTGTGCATGGCGGTACTGAACTGGTGTGCCGGTTGATCGATGCACGTTTCCCCGATTATAAAGTGGTGATCCCTGCGGATAATCCGTATAAGATGACGATTAATAAAAATGATTTTCAAAATGCCCTGCGCCGCGTAAGCGTTTTCAGTAATAAAAGCACCAACCAGGTAGCACTCAATATCAGTGGCAGTGAATTGCAACTGGCTGCACAGGATGTAGACTTCAGCTTTGAAGGTAATGAGCGCATGGCCTGCCAGTATGATGGCGAAGATCTGCAGATCGCTTTCAACGCAAAATTTTTAATTGAGATGCTGGGCGGTGCTGATACCGGCGATATCAATATGGAGCTGAGCACACCCACCAAAGCGGGTATCATTAAGCCAACTGAACAAGAGCCTGATGAAGAACTGTTGATGTTGGTGATGCCGCTGATGCTGAATAATTAATTCGCTCAAGAAAAATAAAGAAACATGTTAACCGGAGAGTGATCTCCGGTTTTTTTATGCATGCCATCAGCTTATATATCGTTTAATACGTTTAAGGGTCTAAGTCGTTTAAAGTTCCGTGCCCATCCGTTTCAATCCGCGTCATCCGTGTATCCATCGCCCCTCCATTCATCAATGTGCAAAACCCATCGCTATCTTATTAAACATTTTATTGAACTTACACATCAAAATCTATCATTATGGCCCTCATCATCATCGGCATCATTGCACTGATCCTTACCGCAACAGTTATTAAGAACAATCCCGCCCTGGCCAAGTTCGTGTCCATTGGCCGTATCCTGGGCTTCGCCTTTATCGCCATCGGTATCCTGCTGGCCAGCATAATACAGATCAACCCCGGAGAAATTGGCGTAAAAATATTATTCGGAAGTGTACAGGATGAAGTGTTGGGCAGTGGATTACATATCGTTAACCCTTTGCTGGAAATAAAAAAGATTGATGTAAAGACCCAGAACTATACCATGAGCGGAGTGAATGACGAAGGACAAAAATCGGGCGACGATGCTATTCGCGTGCTGACCAGCGACGGACTGGAAGTAACCATCGACCTCACCGTATTGTATCGGGTAGTATCTTCCGATGCGCCAAAATTATTAAGGGAAACAGGAAGCGATTTTAGCGATAAAATTGTAAGACCCATCACCCGCACCAAGATCCGCGACAATGCAGTGTACTATCAGGCGGTTGACCTGTTTGGTTCTAAGCGCGATGAATTTCAACAACGCATTTACAAGAGCATTGAAGATGATTTTAAAAAACGCGGACTCATGCTTGAACAATTACTCGTGCGCAATATTGCCCTGCCCAGTTCAGTAAAAGCTTCTATCGAATCGAAGATCAATGCCGAACAGGATGCCAAGAAAATGGAATTCGTGTTGCAGAAAGAAAAACAGGAAGCCGAAAGAAAAAGAGTGGAAGCGCAGGGTATCGCCGATTACCAGCGCATCATCAATACCGGACTCACCGACCAGCAATTACAATACGAACAGATCAAGGCCATGAAAGAAATAGCCCTGAGCCAAAACTCAAAAGTTATTATAATGGGTAGCAAGGGAAGTACACCGTTGATCATTGACGGGAAGCAATAAAAGTTTAAAACGTTTAAGGGTTTAAGTCGTTTAAGGTTCTGTGCTCATCCGCTTCATCCGTGTATCCATTGCTTTCAAGTTTCCTCAATACGCTTCAATTTCGAGCGAAGCGAGAAATCTGAATCATTTATATCATATCCCCTGTCATTCCGAGCATAGCGAGGAAACTGAATATCGTTTAAAACGTTTAAGGGTTTAAGTCGTTTAAGGTTGACTACTTCCCAGCAACGTCTCCTGCAAGGGACGTTTCGTCTTGTTATACGCAACGTCCTCGTC